>NZ_CP177325.1:300000-600000 GCF_046843095.1 Bartonella sp. DGB2 | reverse complement strand
GCACAGGCCAAGCAGCTGCATCGCCGAGCGCACAGATTGTATGCCCCTCAACTTGCTTTGAAACATCAAACAAGAGGTCAATTTCACGTTTTTGGGCACGGCCTTCAACCATACGTCCTAAAAGCCGCATCATCCAGCCTGTCCCTTCACGACAAGGAGTGCACTGACCGCAACTTTCATGCTTAAAAAAAGCGGCAATTCGCCAGATTGCTTTAATAATATCGGTAGATTTATCCATCACAATGGCTCCCCCCGTTCCAAAAGAAGAACCGACATCACGCATCCCATCAAAATCCATAATCGCATCCATCATCGCTTCACCACGCACCACTGGACAAGATGCGCCACCAGGAATGACCCCTAATAAATTATTCCAACCACCGCGAATGCCTCCCGCATGCTTTTCAATCAGCTCACGGAAGCTAATACCAAGCCCCTCTTCTACGGTACAAGGCGTGTTCACATGCCCAGAAATCATAAAAAGTTTTGTTCCTACATTATTAGGACGCCCAATAGATGAAAACCAAGACGCTCCACGACGCAAAATTTCTGGTGCAACTGCAATAGATTCTACATTGTTAACCGTAGTAGGGCACCCATAAAGCCCCATATTAGCTGGAAAAGGGGGTTTTAAACGAGGCTGCCCCTTTTTACCTTCCAAACTTTCTAAGAGGGCGGTTTCTTCTCCGCAAATATAAGCCCCTGCTCCATGGTGTACGATAATATCACAGTGATGCCCATGTTTGGTTTTTTTACCTAACAGCCCAGCATCATAACATGCATCAATAGCCGCTTGCAGAGCCTCGCGTTCGCGAATATATTCACCGCGAATGTAAATAAAAGCCGCATGTGCCCCCATGGCAAAGGTAGCGATTACACAGCCTTCAATGAGTGTGTGAGGATCATTACGTAGAATTTCACGGTCTTTACAAGTTCCAGGCTCTGATTCATCAGCATTAACTACCAAATAATGAGGCCGCCCGTCATTTTGCTTAGGCATAAACGACCATTTCATTCCCGTTGGAAAACCTGCACCTCCGCGCCCACGCAAACCTGATGCCTTCATCTCATCAATAATCCAATCGCGCCCCTTCGCTAAAATTGCCTTTGTGCCGTCCCATTGCCCACGCGCCATCGCACCTTTTAGCGACTTATCATGCAAACCATATATATTGGTGAAGATGCGATCTTTATCCGCCAGCATAACTCACCTTTTCCTCTTGTTAAACGTAATCAACGTTATCATTCATCAAATTTACGCCACTAGGTTTAGCGCTTTCTATCAATTGTTTTAGTCGTTTTCTCTACCATCAATATTTGAGGCATTCACTGTACTGCTTGCTGCATCGTGAATCTCTCCAAGCAAAGCAGTCAGTCCACCCAAGGGCTCCGATGAGTGACGACCATTTTGTGGACCTGGCTTAATCTCATCTCCACGCCCCTCGCTAAAAGCGTCAATAATCTCTTCTAAACGTTCGGGCGTAAGATCTTCATAAGTATCTTTGAAAATCATGACCATAGGTGCGTTCACACAAGCGCCAAGGCACTCCACTTCTTCCCAGGATAGATCTCCCGTCGCGTTGGTGGTAAAGGGTTGATCATGGATCCTTTTTCGACATAGATCAATAAGATTGCCCGCCCCACGCAACATGCATGGCGTGGTACCACAAATTTGAATATGCGCTCTTTTACCCACAGGCTTTAGCTGAAACTGCGTATAAAAAGTCGCCACTTCTAGCACCCGAATATACGCCATAGATAACATTTGAGCGATATATTCAATTGCGGCACGGGTTACCCACCCCTCTTGCTCTTGCGCCCGCATCAACAAGGGAATCACTGCCGATTGCGAACGCCCTTCGGGGTATTTGGCAATAGTTTGTTTAGCCCACTCTTGATTTTCAGCAGTAAAAGCAAAAACCTTTGGTTGAATAGAGTCCTCTGCAAGACGACGCACCGACATTAGCGATCAACCTCTCCAAAAACGATATCAATGGAACCAAGGATAGCCGTAGCATCGGCAAGCATATGCCCCCGTGTAAGGAAATCCATAGCCTGCAAGTGAGCAAAGCCAGGAGCCCGCAATTTTACCCGATATGGCTTATTCGTACCATCCGAAACAAGAAAAACCCCAAATTCTCCTTTTGGTGCTTCCACCGCGGCATAAACCTCTCCCTTTGGGGTATGAAAACCTTCCGTGAATAATTTAAAATGCTGAATCAATGCTTCCATGGACTGTTTCATGCCCCCGCGCTTTGGTGGAATTACCTTATAATCAAGGCTTGAAACCGGGCCGCATCGCTCTGTTCCTAACAAACGATCTACGCATTGTCGCATAATACGTGCCGATTGACGCATTTCTTCCATACGAATCAAATAACGATCATAACAATCACTATTTTTACCAATAGGTATATCAAACTCTAATTCGTCATAGCATTCATAGGGCTGACTTTTACGCAAATCCCATGCCACACCAGCACCGCGAATCATCACACCAGAAAAACCACGCGCCCAAGCTTCTTCAGCACTCACAACACCGATATCAGCATTGCGCTGCTTGAAAATACGATTTGGTGTAACAAGTGCATCAAGCCGCCTAAGCGATTCTAAAAAGGGGTCAATAAAGGCACCAATATCTTCCACTAAAGCATGAGGTAAATCCTGGTGAACACCGCCAGGGCGGAAATAATTAGCATGCATTCGCGCGCCCGAAGCACGTTCATAAAAAATCATCAATCTTTCGCGCTGCTCAAACCCCCATAAGGGGGGGGTAAGCGCCCCCACATCCATAGCTTGGGTCGTCACATTCAAAAGATGATTAAGAATACGCCCAATCTCACAAAACAAAACGCGAATTAACTGACCGCGCTTTGGTACCTCAAGCCCCAGCAAGCGCTCAATTGCTAAAACGAAGGCGTGCTCTTGATTCATCGGCGCTACATAATCCAATCGATCAAGATAAGGCCCCGCTTGAAGGTAGGTTTTGGTTTCCATCAACTTTTCGGTACCGCGGTGCAAAAGCCCGATATGAGGGTCAACACGCTCGACCACTTCACCATCAAGTTCCAGAACCATCCGCAACACTCCGTGTGCAGCTGGATGCTGTGGACCAAAGTTAATATTAAAGTTTCGGACATTGACCTCAGCCACGATCAATCCCCTTATCATTTGCGAGCATAGATTCAACCAAAATCAACGCCATGCCTTGTAGCTTCCCGAAAGCCATATAAGCAACCTGTCCTATCACTTTCCGCTCCCTACCTTTTCATCGCCAGGCAAGATATGGTCAATTCCCTCCCAAGGCGAAAGAAAATCAAAGTCGCGCATCTCTTGCCGCAAAACAACTGGCTCATAAACAACACGCTTCACTTCATTATCATAGCGGCACTCTACAAAACCCGTTACAGGAAAATCTTTCCGCAAGGGATAACCATCAAAACCATAATCAGTAAGAATACGCCTTAAATCAGGATGTCCAACAAATAAAATACCATACATATCATAAGTTTCACGCTCATACCAATCAGCGCCTGGGTACACCTCACAAGCGGAAGGAATAGGCTTATCTTCATCAGTTTTCACTTTCACCCGCAAGCGAAAATTTTGCCGCGGCGATAAAAGATGGTAGCAAACATCAAAGCGCTCCACTCGTCCTGGATAATCCACCCCACAAATATCGATCAAATTAATGAATTGGCACTGAGAATCATCACGCAAAAAGCTTAGCACCTCAATGATTGCCTCACGTTTTACTGTGATGGTTAACTCTTCAAATGCCAAAAGAGCCTCCTCAAGGCGGTCATTTAAACGTTCTTCTAAATAAGCTTTTAACTCAATTAGCGCTTCATTTGCCATAGAACCTCCTTTAGCGCTCTATTGAGCCCGTACGACGGATTTTCTTTTGTAATAATAAAATACCGTATAAAAGCGCTTCTGCCGTCGGTGGACAACCCGGAACATAAATATCCACAGGAACAATTCGATCACAACCGCGCACCACAGAGTAGGAATAGTGATAATACCCGCCCCCATTAGCACACGACCCCATAGAGATCACATAACGAGGCTCAGGCATTTGATCATAAACCTTACGCAAAGCCGGCGCCATTTTATTTGTGAGCGTTCCAGCCACCACCATCACATCTGATTGGCGCGGTGAAGCGCGCGGCGCATAACCAAAACGCTCATTATCATAATGCGGCATTGAGCATTGCATCATCTCCACCGCACAACAAGCCAAACCAAAACTCATCCACATCAGCGAACCCGTACGAGCCCAAGTAATCAAAGCATCCGCCGAAGTAAGTAAAAAACCTTTATGAGAGAGCTCTTCATTCATTTCTTGAAAAAAAGAGTCACCAGCTCCTAGTAGCTCGCCCGTATTGGGATCAATAAGCCCTTTGGGCCGTGGCGCGATAAGCGGCAATTCACCAGGAGCAGTTGCAGTAGCACTCAATCCCATTCCAACGCTCCTTTTTTCCACTCATAAATAAACCCAACCGTTAAAACGCCTAGAAAAACCATCATAGACCAAAAACCAAACCAACCTAATTTGTGAAAAACAACAGCCCAAGGAAACAAAAACGCCACTTCTAGGTCAAAAATAATAAAAAGAATTGAAACAAGATAAAACCTAACATCAAATTTCATGCGGGCATCATCAAAGGAATTAAACCCACATTCATAAGCTGAAAGCTTTTCAGCATCAGGCGCGCGATAAGCTACAATATAGGGAATAATCAAAAGCGCACCAGTTAAGACAATCGAAACAGCGATAAAAATCAAAACAGGTAAATAAGAGCTTAATAAGTTTGTCATGGTTCCTTCCGCTTAGTTTGATCAAGAGAATCAAAACTCTACCCACAAGCCTAGATCACAAAGCTAAAAATCTGCACTTCAGCCAAAGACATAAATGCAGTGAATAAAACTTTACCTTTACACTGACACCATAGGGTTAGCTCATGATTCTGCCCGTACAGCTTCAAGGGCATGCCGCGCATAATTCCTAAAAAGGTTATCGCACCCAGCGCCATGAAGCAAGAGCACAGCAGCCAAATTATACAAAAATACACACTTATCCCACTCACAACTAAGTGATTGCCATTACCAAAAAATGGCCTCACAAATGTTTTAGTAAAACTTGGAATATTACGCTTGAGAATACTGAATATCTATTAAGGACAAGCACATAGAACAATAAATGGCGCGAGTGACGGGGCTCGAACCCGCGACCTCCGGCGTGACAGGCCAGCACTCTAACCAACTGAGCTACACCCGCGCATTTCTTAAACCAGTTTTCTACTGGTGTGATGGTCGTTTAAGGATTTATAGCGTAACTGTCAAGCGCCTTGAGCCATTTTCTTTAAAAAAAGCATGACCTGCTTTTTCAATTTTATATATTTTTTGCAAAAATATGCATTTTTCCCTTGCGCAGCATAAAAGTTTTGCTTAAAGAATGCCCACCAAGATAAAATATCGCGAAGGGCGATTAGCTCAGTTGGTAGAGCGCCTCGTTTACACCGAGGATGTCGGGAGTTCGAGTCTCTCATCGCCCACCATTTTAAGTAAAATCAAATACTTAGTAAAAAGTCGCAAATTTTCTTACTTTATGATTTTATTATGTTTTTTTGATATCATCCCCTTACCCTTTTTGTATCCTTTCTATCGCTTCAAGGGCTATTCTACGGCGGTCAACGCTTTGGGTATAAAGCGATGCCATATTATCATCAGTCCATCCAAAAATGGCTTTTAATTGTGCAACAACCGCCCCTGAATTCGCCGCCCTCGTTGCCGCTAGTTACGTAAGCTATGGGCTGATTTTTTAACACCTACCTCATTACACGCTTCACAAAATAAAATCTTCTTTCGTAAGATTCTCGCCACTTTTACGGCAAATAAATATTTCTTCCTATTACTACGTGCCCAACCAATATATACTATAACATTGATTTTATTAAAAAATAGTAGCAAAGAAGCGTAAAAAAGCAAAAGACCATTCATGGAGCTCGTGAACCGCTGAATGTGCGCGCTAATACACGGTTTAGACATCCTGAAACCATATTCAAGCTTACCTATAAGCAATTCAATATCACTTTCAGCAGTTTTGCCCCAAACCGCAATGGCAGTGATTTTCTTAGTGATGTTCGGTTGGCGGTTGCAAGGGATAAAGCCATCCCTATCGGCTCAACAGCCCAGGGCACGAGCACCTTATTAAGCCACTATATAAATCTTGGCAAAAGATTTTAAAAAAGGCCTATAATAAGGAGGGCAGAAATTTTAGCTACAAGCTATTCCTGTCGTAGCCAAGCCGAACGCTTCGATCAGTGCACTTTACGCCACCCGCTTGAGGTTTTGGCGGCTCATTTTAATATTAAGGGCGGACCATCTGCAACCATGCTGTTTCATCAATAACTGCTACACCCAAAGCTTGTGCCTTAGTTAATTTAGAACCAGCCTTTTCGCCCGCCACTACGAGATCGGTTTTTTTGGAAACAGAAGTAGAGATTTTTGCCCCCATACGTTCTGCCACCGCCTTGGATTCATCGCGCGATATATGCGTAAAACTTCCTGTAAAAACAACAATTTTTCCTGCCAAAGGTAAACTAGCGCTTTCTTGATCTAGACCGCTATCGTCTACCAATGGGGTAACTTCTTCTAATAAAGCAGCAAGCGTTTTTTGATTACGGTCCTCTTGATAAAAATCAACAATCGCTTGACCAACAATTGCACCAACGCCTTCAACCATCATCAATTCCTGCCAAGCAGCATTGCCTTCCCTCTCTTTTTCAGTGGGGGGGCGGGCTGTGGTAGCGGCACACGCAAAATTTTCATAAGTGCAATATGCACGCGCCAAACGTTTGGCTGTTACGGCTCCAATGTGACGGATGCCCAAAGCAAAAAGAAAACGATTTAGCGCAATTTGGCGGCGGGCATTGATTGCCTTATAAAGCTTAACGACTGAAACTTTACCAAAACCTTCTTTGTTTTCTAAACGTATGAGCGCATTCTGCTGCCGGTGTTCTAGGGTAAAAATATCAACGGGCGTATGAATCGCAAGATCATCTTCTTCAGCATTGAAAAAAAACTCCACCTGCTTTTCGCCCAAACCTTCAATATCAAAGGCTTGGCGCGAAACAAAATGGCGCAAACGCTCCACTGCTTGTGCAGGGCATGTCAAACCAGCCGTACAGCGGCGGGCGGCCTCTCCCTCCTCCCTCGTGGTATGGCTACCGCAAACGGGACATAAATGAGGAAAAATGAAGGGCGCACTTGTTTCAAGCCTGTTTGTGATAACCACATCAACAATTTGTGGTATCACATCACCAGCCCGTTGAATAATAACTGTGTCACCAAGGCGAATATCCCGCCCTTCGCGAATTTTTTCGCCCTTAGCGCCAATTGCTTTAATATAGTCCTCATTATGAAGGGTAGCATTGGTGACCACTGCCCCCCCCACAGTAACTGGCTTAAGTCGAGCAACAGGGGTTAAAACCCCTGTACGCCCCACCTGAACTTCAATACCTTCAACAATTGTTTGAGCCTTTTCGGCTGAAAATTTATGCGCAATAGCAAAACGCGGAGCACGCGCGACAAAACCCAAGCGCTCTTGCAGGGTAAGATCATTCACCTTATAAACCACGCCGTCAATATCATAGCCCAAATGGGGTCGTTGCGCTTCAATAAAACGGTAATGCGCCAATAGATCTGCCACCTGATCAAACACCGCCATATAGGGATTGATAACAAATCCATAACCCTGCAAGGTCATTATCATTGCATATTGAGTAGAGGCCGGTGGCTTTGTTACCTCTCCCCAGCCATAAGCAAAAAACTTTAGTTGCCGCCCTGCGGTGATACGGCTATCCAACTGTCGTAAGGAACCAGCAGCGGCGTTACGAGGGTTAACAAAAGTTGGCTTATTTTGCGCAATCTGCCGCGCATTTAGCGCCGCAAAATCTTCATGCGCCATGTAAACTTCACCACGCACCTCAAGAAGGGACGGTACTTTCCCTTTTAAATGCAAGGGGATATCTGCAATCACGCGCACATTGGCGGTTACATTTTCACCCGTCAAACCATCACCGCGGGTGGCCGCGCTTACCAAACGGCCATTTTCATAACGCAAAGAAAGAGAAAGTCCATCAATTTTTGGCTCAGCAACAATTTCTAGCTTTTGTGTCGCATCAAAGCGTAAAAATCGACGGATACGTTCAAAAAAATTTTCTACGTCCCCGTCATCAAAAGCGTTGTCCAAAGAAAGCATAGGAACACAATGGGCAATCTTTTCAAACTTTTCAGCAACGGGTGCTCCCACCAGCTGTGTAGGAGAATCAGCACGAACTAAGCTCGGGAAACGGGCTTCAATCGCTTGATTGCGGTAGCGCAAAGCATCATAAGCAGAATCAGAAATTTCTGGTGCATCATGTTGATAATATAGAATATCATGGCGGGGAATTTCATACGCGAGTTCTGCTAATTCTGCGGCTGCTTCCAATGGGGTTAAATCTTCTACCGCCTTTTTTATCATTATCGAAGCCTTCTTTATACCAAATCCGCCCAAACCAATATCATAGTGAGTTTATAGACGAAACACAGCCTATTCTGTATGGGCGTGTCGCAAAAGCTCTTTTGCAGCGGCACGCGCTTCATCGGTGATATGCGCGCCTGCCAACATGCGAGCGATTTCCTCACCACGGTCTTCTTCAGCCATTTTATGCAAGGTGATAGTCATATGACGACCCCCTTCATCCAATTTTTTGGCAATCAAAAAATGATGATGCGCGCGCGCAGCCACTTGCGGCGCATGGGTCACCGCCAACACTTGCACGCGTTCAGCCAAACGCTGCAAACGTTGACCAATGGCATCGGCAACCGCACCACCCGCGCCTGTGTCAATTTCATCAAATATAAGGGTGGGAGCAGAACCTTTATCAGCTAACACCACCTTTAAAGCCAATAAAAAGCGCGATAATTCTCCACCCGAAGCCACCTTCATTATCGGACCAGGGCGGCTCCCTGGGTTTGTACACACCCAAAATTCCACGCGGTCAATCCCTCGCGGTCCTGGTTCTTCAGGCGTACTATCTATCTTTACAAGGAATTGGGCACTTCCCAATTTTAAAGCCGGCAGCTCTGCCATTACTGCTTTTGTTAACTGTTCCGCTGCCCTATGCCTTTGTTGCGATAGACCTTGCGCACCCATATCATATGCCGCCCTTGCAGCAATAAGCGCCCTTTCTAACATAACAACCTTTTCCTCACCCGCATTTAACGATGCAAGGTCAGCAGCCATTTTTTCTTGTATAGTTGGTAAATCATCAGCCAAGCACTGATATTTACGACCAGCTGCACGCAAAGCAAACAGGCGTTCTTCAAGACGCTCCAATTCCCCATGGTCAAAATCTAAACTACGCAGAGCCTCTCTTGCAGCATCATGGGCACGACCAAGCATTTCAATAGCCCCATCAAGAGACTCTACCACTGGACGAATTAGTAGCTCCGCGTCAGTCATTTTACGTTCCAGTCGACGCACCACGTGAATAAGAGTTTCTATAGGAGAATGCGCGCTACCAAATAAATCATCGACTTGCCTAATTTCAACGGTTATTTTTTCTGCTTTTTGCATAGAAGAACGCCGATGCGCTAAGTCTTGCTCTTCTCCTTCAACGGGCGCAAGAGTGCGCAATTCTTCAAGGCTCGCGCGTAAATAATCTGCCTCTCGCACGGCTTCCATAATAGCGGATTTTTGTTTAGCAAGCGCATCTTCTGTCTCCCGCCAATGGTAATAAGCCGCCTTAACTGCGGCTCTTTCAGCCTCAAGGCCAGCAAAAGCGTCAAGCAATTGACAGTGAGCATCAATATCCACCAAAGCCCGCTCAGCATGCTGCCCATGGATTTCCACAAGGCTACGGCCGATTTCACGCATCAAAGTAACACTTGCCGATTGATCATTAATAAAAACGCGACTTCGTCCATCAGCAAATTGTACCCGCCGTAAAATCACGTCGCCTTCATCATCAAGCCCATGCGCACGCATGATCGCACGCGCTGGATGCTGAGCATCCACGTCAAAAACAGCTCGCACCTGACCACTACTTGCCCCTTGGCGTACTAAACCGGCATCACCCCGCAAGCCAAGCGCTAAGGAAAGAGAATCAAGCAAAATTGACTTCCCTGCTCCCGTTTCACCTGTTAAAACGGAAAGCGATAAGGAAAAATCAATGTCAAGCTTTTCGATGATCACAATATCGCGAATCGAAAGCTGTAGAAGCATTGGCTTAATGAATCGCGGCCTGCACACCGCCAAAGATTTTTGACACACTAGTTACCTTAGTTTTTGCGCGATCAAGCTGACCTTTGGCAAGTAGATCATGAGCGTTACGAGACCAGATGCTTTCTGGATATTTACTACTCAAAACAACGGCAGCCCTTTGTGCTTCACCCATCAAACCAAGAGCGTAATTGGCTTCAACCACGCGGTACATAGCCTCTTGCACCTGGCTCGTATCTGCATATTGTCTAATAACAGCTTGGAAACGCTTAAGGGCTGCTAAATACTGATTCTGTGCTTCATAATAGCGGCCGATATGCATTTCTTTCCCAGCTAATTGTTCCCTTGCAAAGCGGATTTTTTCTTTGGCATCAGCAACATATTTTGATTTAGGAAAGTATTTAACAATCGCCTCCATAGCAACAATGGTACGCTCAGCAGGGGTTTGGTCTCGCGAGACATCAGGAATTTGCTTATAAGAAGCAAGACCAATAAGATAAAAGGCGTATGGCGTATCGTCAGATCTTGGATAGAGATTAATATAGCGACGCCCTAGATTATTTGCATCATCATATTGACCTAGTTGATAATTAGTATAAGTTGCCATTAGCAAAGCTTTACGAGCCCATTCGCTATAGGGGTTCTGGTCAGGAATCTTGGCAAAAAGCTTAGCCGCTTGTTTAAGATTGCCACCTTTAAAATTAGCATAGGCTTGGGCATAGAGCGTGTCGGCTGGGGCAATTTGTGAACCGACTGTTAGATCAATTGGCTTATTTTTTTGCATACACCCCGCCAAAAAGCAAGCGCTTCCCAAAGCAAGGCTGAAGAGTATTTTTCGCGCTCTCATCAATTGTGATGTATTTTTTGTTTTGATATCCATGGGTATAATCAACCTTATAATAATTGCCTTGTTTTAGGGATAGAGCCGAAACCTTGCATTTCCGCCCTTTTCCATAAGCTCTAAAACCGGCTCGGATGAGCGTCTTTATAATCTAGTATAGAATTACAACTTTTACATTCAAGAAGCAATAGAAAGACCTGCGCTCATCCACATGCTTCATTAACTGCACGCCAAGCCTAATTGGCTTGACGACGCAAAAATGCGGGGATTTCCAATTGCTCTTCCTCGCTCAAAGGTACACGTGCTTGCGCACGCAATTGAGCAGAGCCTGCACGCGATACATAAAGAGATGCTTCAGATGCCTGTGGAGCTTGAGCAGCGCTTTGCAAAGTACGAACCGCTGGCTCAAGCCGTGCCGTTTCTTCTACTTCATCGCGATGAACCCAGCTCTGAGTTAATTTCTGCCATAAATTACGCGGCCCTTGAGGAATATTTTTCTGCATCTCTTCACCTGCATGGATATGCTGGCGCGCTACAGATGGAAAATCTTCAAGGCTAGGTACACGCACCGCTGTGGGACGTGCCTCTTGTTGCGGCGCGACTCGCGGCGTTTGCACATTTTGCTCCGGAAGGGCAAGAGACGGCGATTCTTCCAAAACCCGCGCAGTTGCTTCCATATGCACAGCTGAAGCAAGAGGTTGTTGGGGAACGGACCGGGCTTGAGCTCTCATACCACTACCCACTTGCCCATGGGGGGCAATAGGAGCTTGAGGCTGAACAGGGGTTTTAAAAATTTGGCTTTTAGGGCGGAATGGTTCATCAACAGGGCGCGCGATCTCCACCTCTAAAGCTTCCATCACTTCAATCATAGATTCTGGGCGCGCCATTTGCTGGGGAGAGCGGGACTGGGGCGTGACCGCACTTTGCGCCGCGCCGACCTCTCCCGCACTCATGGGTTTGCGCGCTGGAGCAGCAGGCCGCCGCATTCCATAATCAGAAGAAGGTGCAACATCTGATTCGACACGGTCAATCCCCGTTGCTACTACAGAAACACGGACAACCCCCTCAAGCGAATCGTCATCAATCGCCCCAAAAATGACATTCGCGTCTTCATCTACTTCCTGCCGAATACGATTGGCCGCTTCATCCACTTCATAAAGAGTCATATCGCGACCACCAGTGATAGAGATCAAAAGCCCACGTGCCCCCCGCATGGAAGTTTCATCCAAAAGTGGGTTGGCAATAGCAGCTTCAGCGGCGGCCAAAGCACGACCTTCACCAGAGGCCTCGCCTGTACCCATCATCGCACGCCCCATTTCATGCATTACAGAGCGTACATCCGCAAAATCAAGGTTGATTAATCCTTCTTTTATCATCAAATCAGTAATTGAAGCAACTCCAGAATAAAGCACTTGATCAGCCATAGCAAAGGCGTCCGCAAAAGTGGTTTTTTCTGTAGCAATCCGAAAGAGATTTTGGTTGGGAATCACAATCAAAGTATCTACACATTTTTGCAGCTCTTCAATCCCCGCTTCAGCGGTTTTCATCCGTCGCGCGCCTTCAAAATGAAAAGGCTTAGTAACAACCCCCACGGTAAGGATGCCCTTCTCACGCGCCGCACGCGCCACCACAGGAGCGGCACCTGTTCCTGTTCCGCCACCCATACCAGCCGTAATAAAGGCCATATGTGAATTAGAAAGATGATCAATGATTTCATCCAAGCACTCATCAGCCGCAGCTTGCCCTACTTCTGGTAAAGCACCTGCACCCAGTCCTTCAGTGACTGCTGCGCCAAGTTGGATAACACGCTCAGCCTTTGACATAGTCAAAGCTTGTGCATCCGTATTAGCAACAACAAAATCAACACCTTGAAGCCCAGCATTAATCATATTGTTAACAGCATTACCGCCACCGCCGCCGACACCAAAAACCGTGATACGTGGCTTTAACTCTGTAATATCTGGCCGTTGCAGATTGATTGTCATTGTTCTTTCCTTCTCATAAATACCGCAAGCCCATAGCGGCGAAACCACATTATTTCCGAAACTTAAAAACTCTCACGCAACCACTGCCCTACCCTTTGCAGTGGGCCACTTGCTCGTTGAGGCAACTGTGCTAAAGCTGCCTGCACTACCTGTTCTTCAAAACCAGCTGACTGAGGATAAATCAATAAGCCTACCACCGTAGAAAAAGCGGCTCCCTTTGCCAAAGAGGGAAGACCAGACACACCCAAAGGGCGTCCAATACGAACATGGCGCCCCAAAATGCGCCGCGCCGCTTCAGCGATACCGGTGAGTTGGCTCCCGCCGCCTGTCAATACCAGCCTTTTACCAACGATATGGCCAAATCCCGAACTGTTTAACTGATCTCGCACCATTTCTAAAATTTCCTCAACCCGCGCAAGAACCATACGGTTAAGAGCTGTACGCGGATATTGGCTATCAAAATATTCGCCCGAAAGCGGCTCCAAACGGACCATATCATGATTATCCATATCAGCAGGAAACGCCGCCCCATGCATAACTTTCAACCGTTCTGCTTCTTGTGGTGCAATAGAAAAACCGCGTGCAATGTCCAAAGTAATATGATTAGCACCGATAGAAAGCGCATCTCCATGGACAAACTTTCCATCATGAAACACAGAAAAGCTTGTGATTCCCCCACCCAAATCAATACAGGCCGCCCCAAGCCGAGCTTCATCCTCTAATAAAACTGCCAAACCACTTGCAAAGGGAGTAGCAACTACCGCGGCCGCCGTTAAATGCGCGCGGTTGATACACATTTCTAAATTACGCAAGGGCACCGTGTCCGTGTGAACCACATGAACATCCACCCCAAGGACTTCACCCATCATACCTAACGGATCGGCAATACCACCTTCTCCATCCAGCGTATAACAAAGCGGCAATGAATGAAGAATATGGCGCTCAAACGAAAAAGCCTTATGCGATGCAGCGGCTAAAACCCGCTTTATTTCATAAGGGGTAACAGGCCGCCCATCAAGATTAATCTCTGCCTTTATTAAAGCACTACTCATCCGTGCTGAAGAAAAATTGACAATTAAAGAGTCGACCACAAGGCCTGACATTTTCTCTGCCGCATCCACCACTAAACGAATGGTTTGTTCAGCAGCATCCATGTCAACAATAGTTCCTGCTTTAATTCCACGAGATTGTTGTACACCGAAGCCCAAAACATCCACCCGATGGGTGCGGTTTGCTAAATAATAAGCTTTATTCGAAGGTCGCAGACGGGCAATCACACAAGTAACTTTACTTGAACCAACATCCAACACCGTCAAAAGACCTGGCTTGCGCGCTAAATTCCCCTTTCCCCTAAATAAACGCATCTTCACCCCGTCTTTAACATTTTAAGCTGCTGCCCTTGTTCACGCGCCACCGCCTTTTGGCGCTCCAAAGCTTCATCCGAAAGCCCTACAACCACGCGATCTAAAAACCGCAAATCAATGGTCTGAACATCATGCTCTAACAAGCTTTCTGTCTCTGGAGCCGTTAGCACCTGCACCAAACGCGAAATCGGCGCTTTCTCTGGTAAAAGAATCCGCATACCATTATTGAGCAACAAATCCCACCGCCTATCGCCCATACGAATATAGGCATGAATCTGATCGCGCATTTGAGGCACAAGGGCAAGGTTCTTGATAAAATTAGCAGCCTTATCCTCAGCACCCGCCCCCACAATGAGCGGTAAGGATAAAGCCTCATCAACTCTATAAGGAGCAATCACCTGCCCCGCTTGGTCAACCAAATCCATAGCTCCACCATGCTGCCATATGGCATAGGGCGTGCGCTCTTTTAAAGAAATATATAATTTATCAGGATAGACCTTCCGAACATCAACCTTTTCAACCCAAGGCAATGTTTGCAAAGCAACGCGCGCCTGAGCAAGATTGAAACCTAATATGGGGGTCTGCCCCTTAAGACCCAGCAACGCTACGATATCCGTATTTGAAAGGCGTTTATTGCCAATAATTTCTACTTTTTTTATAGAAAGACCACCAATATCTACCATGGCCTCTTTAAATTTTTGCAATCCACCGCCCCAAAACCACCCATAGGCCACTATTACAAAAAAAGCGCAAGTCACCACAAAACGCCCAATTTTTTGCAACCAACGCCGCTCTATGATCATAAGAAAAAAGTTTGACCAGCGCACTTGGCAATAAAGGCGGTATAAAACCCCGCGCTCTGCATGAGAACCGCGCCTTGCCGCACAAGTCGGTGCTAAGTGCATATAGGCCTTGGCCATACGCTCGCCCTCTTTTCTATTTATTAACGCATACACGACGCGTCCTCCACCATCCACCGCACCAGATCGGCATAATCTAAGCCCTTAACCTTAGCCATATCATACACCAAAGAAGTAGGGGTCATGCCTGATTGCGTATTGATTTCCAACCAAACCAAAATGCCCGCCGCCTCATCATAACGAAAATCTGAGCGTGTTATTCCACGGCACCCTAAGAGCTGATGCGCTTTCAGAGCCATTCTTTGCACAGTTTGGTAAATATTTGGTGAAAGCGCAGCCGGACATATATGCATAGAAGCGCCAGGCACATATTTTGACTCATAATCATAAAAATCATAGCCGACTCCAGGCGTAATCTCACACACATCTAGAACCTCGTTACCCATAACAGCACACGTCAATTCGCGACCAGCAATATATTGTTCCACCATCAACACATCGTCATAAGGCCAGTCACTTGCCCGCAAAGGCTCTAGCGCAGTCATAGCTTCATCACGCACGATAATCACCCCAAAGCTTGATCCCTCGCGTATTGGCTTCACTACATAAGGCGGTCGCATAATGTGTGCTTGGCTAATTTCAGAACGGTGGGCAATTTTTGATAAAGCTACATCTACCCCCCGCCCTTCCACCATCATTTTAGCTCGCACTTTATCCATAGCCAAAGCCGATGCCAAAATGCCTGAATGGGTGTAGGGGATTTCTAGCGTTTCTAAAATGGCTTGCACAGTTCCGTCTTCACCAAAGCGACCATGTAGAGCATTAAATGCTACATCAGGCCGCAAAGCAGACAATACCGAGGCAATGTCTCGACCTACATCAATACAGCTTACACGATATCCAAGACCTTCCAGTGATTTTGCACAACAAGCTCCTGTCGATAGGCTAACATCGCGCTCCGCCGACAAGCCACCCATCAAAACCGCAACATGTTGTTTTAAAGCCATGAAATTTCGCCCATACCATATATAGTTATAAAATTAGCCATCAATACAATTTATAGAATAAAAAGCAACTCAATGTCCGATTCATCCTTGCGAATCAATGGCCTAGCATTAACCATAATGAATCAGACTGAATCCTTCATTACAAGCCCCCAAGGAGTCAAATACACGACCTAAACAATGATTTTTTTATATCTTCTTGAAATGACTCAAAGTTTTTTGCATTTTTTAATAAATCAAAAAACAGCTAATATAAATCAAGACCTTGTCCGGGAGCGAATTGACCAATTCTCTGAATTTCCCAGTGTAATTGGTAGCCAGACTTATCAAAAACACGTTTCTTTACAATTTTACCTAATAATTCTAAATCATAAGCGCTAGCATTTCCTGTATTGATCATAAAATTACAATGCATTACACTCATTTGTGCTCCGCCTATTGTAAGACCACGACAGCCTGCTTCATCAATAAGCTTCCAAGCAGCTTGGCCTTGAGGGTTACGAAATGTAGAGCCACCAGTCTTTTCCCTTACAGGCTGCACCGTTTCACGGTGGTGCAATACTTGAGCCATAGCTGTTTCGATCTCCTTTTTTGAGGCAGGTTTACCCCGCAACAGAGCACCTGTAAAAATCAGCCCAACCGCACCCGCGCAATGGCGATATGAATAGCCAAGCGCGCTACAAGGTAAAACACAGCTTTCGCCATGCCGGTCAAGGGCATAGGCTTCTACCAGCCGCGCAGCAGTATCTTCCTCATTAGCCCCAGCATTCATCTTAAGCGCCCCCCCAAGCCCGCCAGGAATACCTGCATAAAAGTGAAAGCCAAGAAGCCCTGTCTGCAAAGCAACGGCTGCAAGACTTTTATCGCTTGCGCCCGCCCCTGCTAATAAATCCGCCTCTCCCCTTTGCACGATATGGCCAAAGCCCTTTGCTGGTAAACGCACAACTATCCCTTTCACCCCGCCATCACGCACCAAAAGATTAGAGCCAATACCAACTATAGTGAGCGGAACATCGGCTGGTAATTTACGCAAAAACTGGGCAAGGTCGTCTTCATTTTCAGGCTGAAAAAGCAGTTCTGCCGGGCCGCCAGTGCGGAACCATGTAATTTTACGCATCGGAAAATCGGGGCTGAAACGGCCACGCACACCTTTAAACAAAGGCGCAAGCCGCTTAAAGAGCCCTGCACCATCCACTGGTTGGAACGCAAGCTCCATTACGTCGCCGCCTTTAATTGATTTTCCATATCCCCCGCCCATTGAGTAATATTACCAGCTCCCAAAAACACTACATAATCCCCCGCTTGACCATATTCAGCGATAAGGGGGGCGATAAGGGTCGGGTCACTCGCATAATGCGCATCACGGTGACCACCAGCTTTGAGATGACGCACCAAATACTCTGAATCGACTTGTTTGATCATTGTTTCACCAGCGCCATAAACGGGCGTAACAATGACCCTATCGGCATGGTTAAACGCGCTTGCAAAATCATCAAACAAATCATAAAGACGACTATAACGATGAGGCTGAACAACTGCTACAACACGACCCCTAGCGCTATCACGCGCGGCCTTCAACACCGCTTTAATCTCAACGGGATGATGTGCATAATCATCAAAAATGTCTAACCCCCGCCAGTGCCCCACATGGCTAAAACGTCTTTTAACCCCAGAAAAATCTGCTAATCCTTGGCGAATACATACTTCATCAATACCTAATTGATGCGCCACCGCAATAGCAGCTGTGGCGTTTGATACATTATAACGACCAGGCATAGGAAGGATTAGATCTTTAAATTCATAAACTTTTTCGCTACGAGGGGAACGAATAATAACATCAAAACAAGAATGTGCAGCCTCTATACGATGGTTAACAAACCGAATATCGGCTTGAGGATTGTGACCATAAGTGACCATACGACGTGTATCAATATGGCTTACCAGCGATTGTACTTCAGGATGGTCAATACACATCACTGCAAAGCCGTAAAAGGGCACATTCTCTACAAATTGGCGAAATGCTTCACGCACTGCGTCAAAATTACCATAATGGTCTAAATGTTCGGGATCAATGTTGGTAACTACTGCCACATCGGCAGGCAATTTTAAAAAAGTGCCATCGCTTTCATCGGCTTCAACTACCATCCAATCCCCTGCTCCCATGCGCGCATTGGTACCATAGGCATTAATAATACCACCGTTGATAACCATAGGATCAAACCGCCCTGCCTCCAATAAAGCTGCAACTAACGAGGTGGTAGTTGTTTTCCCATGAGTACCGCCAATAGCTACCGCTTGCCGAAAGCGCATGAGTTCTGCTAGCATTTCTGCCCGCCGTACAATAGGTAAATGTTGTTCACGTGCTGCTTGATATTCTGGGTTATCAGGCGTGATCGCGGTAGAAATCACTACCACATCGGCTAAAACGACGTTTTGGGTGCTGTGCCCAATATGAATTGTAATGCCCAAAGCCCGCAAGCGCGCGACATTGGCTCCGTCATTTTTATCTGATCCTTGCACTTGATAGCCCAGATTATGCAAAACTTCAGCGATGCCGCTCATCCCAATACCACCAATGCCGATGAAGTGTATAAGACCAATATTAAGCGGCATCTTCATGGCCAAGCTCCTGTTTAAAAGACTGCATATCTACACCGTTGATTAAAGCTTCTGCCATATTGGCCAGATACCGTGCTGCATGGGGAGTACCTATTTCCTTAGCACACGCCGCTTTTGCTTGAAGGACGTCAGGATTATGATAGGCAAAAGCAATATACTCGCTCAAGGCCTTTGCAGATAAGTCTGCCTCTTCCACCACCAAAGCTCCTCCCTTTTGCGCCAGTTGCGCCGCATTCGATGCTTGATCGTGATCCAACGCATAAGGATAAGGAACCAAAAGCGCAGGTCGTCCGATAGTAGCGAGCTCAGCTACGGTTGAAGCTCCCGCCCGCGCCACCACAAAATGGGCTGACGCAAGGCGTTCTGCCATATCATCAAAAAAGGGGGCTATATCGGCGCTCACCCCAAGCGCGGCCAATTGCGTCCTCAAAGCACCGCTCTCGCCCCGTGCTTGTAAAGTTAGAGAAAGCCGTGCTCGCATAGCAGCAGGCAAAAAAGCAAGAGCTGCGGGCATCGTTTGAGTAAAATAAGTGCTACCTTGGCTGCCCCCAAACACAACAAGACGAAAAATTTCGCCTGCTTTACACGGGATATAAGGAACATCAGCTGCCGTTAGAACCGCAAGACGCAAAGGATTTCCAGTGAGAACAATCTTATTAGCGTAGGGCCCCGCTTTTGGCAAAAACCCACCAGCAATGGCCGCGGCCCTGCGCGCCATAAAACGGTTGGCTCGCCCCATCACAGCATTTTGTTCGTGCACAAAAAATGGCACCCCCATTGATGCCGCCGCCCATAAAGGCGGCAAGCTTGGGTAACCGCCAAACCCGCCCATAAGAACGGGGCGTAAAGTTGCAACCATCTGCCGCGATTGTCTCAAACCTTTAAAAAGGTGCCACAGGCTTTTCGCAAAATTAAAAGGATTTTTACTGCCAATGGTAGCAGAATCAATCAAATGAACCCGATCTTCAGAAAAATAGCGTACAAAACGGCGGCCACGTATATCCGTAGCTAAATATACGTCATAGCCACGCTGGGTAAGCTCCGATGCCAAGGCCTCTGCTGGAAAAAGATGCCCACCCGTTCCGCCGGCCGATAAAATAACAGTGCGATTCTCTGACATAGTCTTATTTCCCTAGAATAAGAGGCAGAATAGAGCGCGATAGCCGCGCTTCAGGACGCCGCCGCGTGAGGCTTAATAAAACCCCCATAGAAATGGCAACCGCTACCATAGAGGAGCCACCATAAGAAATAAAAGGCAATGTCATACCCTTCGGCGGTATAAGATGCAAATTAACCGCAATGTTGATAATCGACTGACAGCCTATCAAAATTGCCATCCCCGCAATCCCCAAACGGGTGAAGGAATCACGAGAATGCATAGCACTTGTGAGGGAGCGAACCACGATATAAAAATAAAGGGCAACAATCAACAAACACAGAATGATTCCATACTCTTCAGCCACAACAGAAAAAACAAAATCCGTATGGCTATCGGGCAGGATCCGCTTTACCGTTCCCTCGCCTGGACCCTGACCGAACCAACCGCCATTTAAGATTGCCTCGCGGCCCACATCCACCTGATATGTATTCCCCTCACCTGTCAAAAACCCATTCACCCTATCGCGCACATGTCCTACAAAAATATAAACCCCAAGGCCGCCGCCCACAGCAAAAAGTGAAAAAGCAAAAATCACCACAAACGACACCCCAGATAAAAGAAACAATCCGCCCCATGCAACTGTGATCAGAGTAGTTTGCCCAATATCTGGCTGCAAAACTAACAAAGTGCTACAAATGAGATAAATTACGCTAGACAAAGTATAGCCTGGGATACCATTGCGATACGTTTTGTCAGAAAAAAGCCAAGCAGAAATCACCACAAAGGCTGGCTTCATAAATTCTGATGGTTGAAGCGAAACCCCAAGCACACCAATCCAACGCCTTGATCCCTTGATTTCAGGTCCAAACATTAAAGTTGCAACCATAAGCGCAAGCGTTACCACGAGCAAAAGAGCGCAAAAACGCCGTATATTACGGGGTGAAAAAAACGATATAATAATCATGGTAAAAAAAGTAGGGATACTGAAAATAATATGCCAACGCACAAAATAAAAACTATCTGAAAGGCCAATCTTTTTCGCCACGCTTGGACTTGCCGCAAAGGACATGATAATCCCCAAACCCAAAAGTAAAAGGCAGGCAGCAAGGATAGAACGGTCAATTGTCCACCACCAATTGGCAATCGGCCCTCGGTCACGACGCGAAACCATTTCTTTTCCTTTCGTATCTATACATGCCCCTATTTCAAGACGCAATTTAATAGAGAGCTTACATCCCCTTTAACACCAAAAGGATTCCACAATCTTAACAAGAGCCAGCCTTTAAAAACATGTCCTTCTTTTGATTAATTCCATAATCGCACCTAGAGGGGTTGCTTTTATTGATAAAATCCTCCACTTTTTGAGACGTGCAAGCCTTCTATGCAACACAGGGGAATGTTTTGGAGAGCCCGCTGCCCCGCAAAAAACAAATCGCAAAAGCCTTACGTGCCCTTGCCCCCCTTGTACCTTATTATGACGCGCAAGGAATTTGCGCTCTTGCCCTGCGACCTCACATGCGAAATCTGTCCCCAGAACGAGCCATTTGGCTTGCAACCCTTGCTTATCTGCGCCATCGTTATAGCGATTATGACCAATTGCGCGATGCTTCCTATGGGAAAGAGGCGTCACGTTTTTTCATTCGGGCACAAATTAACGACGTTTTAATAAGGTGGCAATCTGTCCGCTTCTTAAGTGATGATGAACAATAAAACGATTGATAATCCTATTAAACTTTGCTTTATTTTTCGCTTTAAACATTTTATCAGGAGACGATATGCACTATACACATAAACGGTTTTTACCACTCTTGGCTATCGTTCTTAGCCTTTCCTTACTAATTACAGGATCCGCTAAATCAGACAAGGCTCCTCCCTTTTTTAATGAACAAACAGCATTAGATGCCCTCGTTACGCTACCACCCCCACCTGCGTCCGATTCCATTACGCAAGAGCGAGATTATATAGCTTTTTACCAAGGGCGTAGCTTGATCAAAACCCCGCGCTGGGAACAAGCGATCCAAGATAGTGATTGGAGCAAAATTGAGGCCAACTTTTCTCAAGCCTTTGGCACAGTGATTTCACCAAAAACCACGCCCGCTTTGCACGATTTAATCCAGCGTTGGGTTAGCGAAACCAAACAAACAGCCAAACCCATCAAAAACCACTATAAACGCATACGCCCCTTTATGGTGCTAGGACAAGAAGTGTGCACCCCTCAAAACAAAAAACGTCTAGAAAAATCGGGTTCCTACCCCTCCGCTCATTCTGCTGCTGGTTGGGGTCTTGCGCTTATTTTAACAGAAATCCGCCCACAAAATTTCCGAGCCCTCTACCAGCGTGGACGCGATTTTGGCGATAGCCGCATCATTTGCGGAGCCCATTGGCAAAGCGATGTGGAAACTGGTCGCCTTTTGGCTACACAATTGTTGAGCTACCTTCATAGCAATCAAGAATTCTTAACCATGCTTGAAGCTGCCAAACATGAAACCGCAACCCAAGCAAAATAATAATTCTAATCTTTGTAAAGCTTGTTATTTTTATATCCCTAACCGTTTTTTAAGCATCCTCATGCATTTATGAAATTCTAAGCGGGCGGTACAAGCCCGCCTACCTCCTTCAGAAACCAAAACATGGTAAACTTATGATAAGCACTGCGCGGCATATCCCCGTTTTATTGCCTACTGTCCTAAAAAGCCTTGGATCAATTGACGGCGCTCTAATTATTGACGCCACCTTTGGGGCGGGTGGTTATAGCCGCGCTTTCTTAGAAAAAGGAGCGCAAGTAATTGGATTTGACCGCGACCCAAACGCCATACGGGATGGTGCCGGTTTAGTCTCTAGCTTTGCACCGCGGCTACGTTTGATTCACAGCCCTTTCTCAGAACTTGATCAAAAAGTTAAGGAAAATGTTGATGCCATCGTTTTCGATATTGGTGTTTCTTCCATGCAAATTGATGAAGACGCGCGTGGCTTTTCCTTCCAGAAGGATGGTCCGCTCGATATGCGCATGGCACAAAGCGGCTTTAGCGCCGCCGATGTGATTAATTTCTTCAAGCAAAGCGACCTTACACGAATTTTTGGATTATTAGGCGAAGAACGCCATGCCGGCCGCGTTGCCCGTATGGTTGTGAGCCGCCGAAGCGAACGTCCCTTTCTAACAACGCTTGACCTAAGCCAAGCCATAGCCAATCTTTTAGGCCGTAAACCCAACGACCCGATTCATCCCGCCACACGAGTATTTCAAGCCTTACGAATCTATGTCAATGATGAGTTGGGACAATTGGCGCAGGGCCTTTTCGCCGCTGAGCGCTTATTAAAACCCAACGGTCGTTTAGCGGTTGTTACCTTTCATTCCCTTGAAGACCGAATGGTTAAGAAATTTTTTACCGCCCGCGCCGGTGGAGCCGCGCCTTCGCGCTATTTACCCGAAATCGCCCCAATTACGCCAAGCTTTTTACCTTTATTTAAAGGGGGAAAGACAGCTGATAATGCTGAAGTTTCAATGAACCCGCGCGCCCGCTCTGCACGTTTGCGGGTAGGGATCCGACAAAATGCCCCTGCCCACGAAGCTGATATGCGCATTTTTAACTTGCCCACGCTGCCAATCTTTATGAAAGGCGCAATAAAATGACCGTTTTACGTACTTTTGATATAGTTCTTGTCGGCATTATGATCTCTACGGTCGCCTTCACCTATAAAATCAAATATGACGTACAAAAACGCCTAAGCGAAGCAAAGCATTTAGAGCAGCAAATTAGTAGCGAGCAAGATACAATCCACCTCCTTAAAACTGAATGGGCTCTCCTTACAGCACCAAAGCGCATGGAAATTCTAGCAAACCGTTACCACCAACAATTAGGGCTAGAACTCACAACCCCACAACAAATTGTTGCCTTAAAAGATGTTCCCAAACGGCTCTCTAATCAAATAGGAACTCTGATTAATCATATGCAGCTTGAAGAAGGCAATACCCTGTTAACGCAGCATGAGCCCTTTGCCCCTTTGCCTATCCCCACAGAAAGGCCGCAAGAATGAAAAAAAGGTTTTTGTGGCGAACACAGACATCCTATAAAAATACAAACAAGATGCAAGAAGAATACCGCATGCGCCGTATGCAACACCGCCTCTTGTTTATCATGTGCTGTTTCATAAGCATCTACGGACTAATTGCCGCCCGCCTTTGCTATTTTGGCGCAAAAGGCGGAGAAATAGAAGAAGCCAAAGGACCAGCTTATGAGGCATCTGCCGCGCGTCCCGACATTTTAGACCGCAACGGACGCTTACTTGCTACAGACATAAAAACCTATTCACTTTTTGCAACTCCTAAGCGAATTATCGATGCTGATGAAACCATTGAGCTTCTTTCAACCATTATCCCCAAGCTGGATTGGCAAACAACTTATAATCGCCTAAAAAGCAAAAGTAGTTTCGCTTGGATCCGCCGTAACCTCACGCCAGAGCAAAAGATGAAGATCATGGCTTTAGGGATTCCTGGCATTGGATTTCGAACAGAAATCCAACGACTTTACCCCAATGGACCCGCTGCGTCCCATATTTTAGGCACCGTGGATATTGATAATATAGGCACCGGTGGTATTGAAAAATATATTGATAATACGGGCTTAAGTGACTTGCGCGCTGCAGGGCTCGCCGATAAAAATACCCTAAAACCTGTAAAACTCTCCATTGATATCCGCATACAAACCGTTGTCCGTGAAGAGTTGATAAAGGCCTTTACCCGCTATCAAGCAGTGGGCGCAGGAGCCATCGTTTTGAACATTCACACGGGTGAAGTGTTGGCAATGGCATCTATCCCCGATTTTGACCCTAACCATCCCGTTGATGTCCTCAAAACTGACCGATTAAACCGTATGAGCGCAGGCACCTACGAAATGGGATCCACCATAAAAATATTTACCACAGCCATGGCTTTGGACTCAGGCCTGTTTCACCTAAACACGCTAATTGATGCTTCAAAGCCATTACCCGCGGGTCGGGGCCGCTTTATCCATGATTTTCATGGCAAATACCGCCCCATGCCCGTATGGGAAGTTTTTACCCGCTCTTCTAATATTGGTTCTGCTCAAGAAGCACTAGCCTTGGGAATTGAACGCCACCAGGAATTTTTGCGCCGGCTTGGTCTATTGGATCGACTACAAACAGAATTGCCTGAAACCGCGCGCCCCTTTTCTCCAATGCGCTGGAGCGACGTTACCTCCATGACTATTGCCTTTGGACACGGCATGCGTACCACCCCCCTACAAACAGCCGTAGGAAGTGCGGCCTTAGTTAATGGGGGAGTTTTGATCCCACCCACCTTTATTCAACGCGATAAACCACAAGCTTTAATGCGCGCCACGCGCGTAATTTCAGAAAAAACCAGCCAAGAGATGCGCTATTTATTTAAACTCAATGCGGATATCGGTTCAGGCCGGCGGGGGCGAGTTATTGGCTACCGCGTGGGCGGCAAAACAGGAACCGCCGAAAAGGTTATTGATGGACGCTACGCCAAGGATAGGCGATTTAATTCTTACATCGCTGCCTTCCCTATTGATGCCCCTCAATATATTGTTCTAACCATTATCGACGACCCTCACCGCGTTGATGGAGAGCCCTCTGCCACCGCGGCCTATAACGCGACACCCGTAGCAGCCAATATTATCCGACGCTCTGCAACCTTTTTGGGTATAAAACCCGATTTTATAAAAGAGAACGCCCCTATCTTAGCCGCACAGACAAATCAAAACCTACCAGAAACGCGTCCGATTCCCCCGCAATAAAGCCATAATTATGCGCTTAAAAAACCCTGCAGAAAGGGAAAAACCATGCAACTCTCACAATTAACGATAGGCCTTATCAAGGGTCCTCTTTCCCACGACCCAGTCATTAAAGGAATCAGCGCCGATTCACGCTCCATAGATAAAGGTTATGTATTTTTTGCCCTTAAAGGCCAACGTAAAGATGGCAGCAGCTATATCCCTGATGCGATTAAAAAAGGCGCTGTGGCCGTCATTCTTGATGACACCGCCCCCTTTGATACAAACGCCATTCCTGCTTCCATTCCGCTTTTGCGTGTAGGCAAAGCACGTGAAGCTCTCAGCTTAATGAGCGCACGCTTTTACCAAACACAGCCCGCTACCATCGCTGCCATCACTGGTACTAGCGGTAAAACGTCTACCATGGCCTTTACACAGCAAATTTGGCATGGGCTAGGCTATAAGGCTGCAGGTATTGGCACTATTGGCGTGGTACAACAAGACAGCAATACTTACGGCGGCCTCACCACCCCAGACCCTGTGGCTCTGCATGCAACTTTAAACAAATTGCATAAAGGGGGCGTAACCCATGTGGCTATGGAAGCTTCTTCCCATGGTCTTGACCAATCCCGTCTTGCGGGGGTGGTATTAAAGGCGGCAGCTTTTACCAATCTAGGCCGTGATCACCTTGATTACCACGCAACCATTGATACCTATCTAGAGACCAAATTACAACTCTTTAGCTCCCTTTTACCCGAAGGGGCACCTGCCATTATCAATGCCGATGACCGGTACGCAGATAAAGTCATTGCCTATGTAGAAGCGGTGGGTCGTCAGGCTTTAACCATAGGACGCAAAGGGCGCTTCATCACCCTATTGCGTACAGAACAAGCACGCTATAGCCAATATATTGAATGCCGCATTGGGCAAAAGATTTTTGCGGCCACGGTGCCTTTGGCAGGTGAATTCCAAGTATATAATATACTCGTTGCTTGTGGCATTATCATCGCTTTAGGGGCAGACCCAACCAAAGTTTTTGCTCAATTAGAGTATTTAAAAGGTGTTTCTGGTAGGCTTGAATGGGCAGGCGCCACCGCCCAAGGGGCCCCTATCTATATAGACTACGCCCATAAGCCGGAAGCGTTAGAACAGGTTCTATTGGCAATCCGCCCTTTTACCACGGGAAAAATTGTGTTAATTTTGGGCTGTGGTGGCGATAGAGATCAAGGCAAAAGGCCGCTTATGGGAGCCATTGCCGCGCGCTATGCGGATCAAGTGATAGTGACTGATGACAATCCACGTACAGAAGACCCTGCCATCATTCGCGCTCAAATCATACAAGCAGCGCCTAATGCCATAGAAATCGCCAATCGCGCTACAGCCATTCGCCATGCAATTAAGCTCCTGCAACCCCATGATTGCCTTATCATCGCAGGTAAAGGTCATGAACGTGGGCAAATTATTGGAGAAACCACCCACCCCTTTTCTGACCACGAAGAAGTAGTGCGCGCCTTGGGAGATCAATAATGGCAGGTTTATGGGAAAAAGGCGCCCTCTTGGCGGCTGTCACCGGCGAAGCAAGGGGATCCCTACCCGCCAGTTTCGGGGGCGTCTCCATTGATAGTCGCACACTGATAGCAGGCGACATCTTCTTTTGCATCAAAGGCGAACGCTTTAATGGCCATGATTTCGCCGCAGCAGCTTACAAAGCGGGAGCTGGCTGTCTTGTCGTTGATAAAGCGCACGCGCCAGTCCTACAACAAATAGGTGCACCCTTGTTGGTGGTGGATAATGTCCTCACCGCCTTAGAGCAGCTAGGAAAATCAGCTCGAGCCCGCATGTGCGGTACCATTATAGCTGTCACGGGCTCCGTGGGTAAGACCACCACCAAAGAGGCTCTACGCCATATATTAAAAGCCTTTGGCCGCGTACATGCTAACCCTAGCTCATTTAATAACCACTGGGGCGTACCCTTAAGCCTAGCGCGCATGCCTGCGGATTGCGATTTTGGCGTTTTTGAATTAGGCATGAATCATGCGGGGGAAATCCGCACTTTAGTTTCTATGGTGAAGCCCCACATAGCCCTAATCACAAAAATAGCTACAGGCCATATGTTTTTTTTCCAAGGGATTGAGGATATCGCAGCAGCAAAGGCTGAAATCTTTACCAATATGGGCCCTGACCCCGCGGCCGTTTTACCTGCCGATGACCACTTTTTTGATTCTCTATCACAAACAGCGAAAGCACAAAAGGTGAAAACTATCTTAAGCTTTGGCAAAGCAAAAGAAGCCAGTTGTCGCTTATTACGCGCGCGCCTTTTGAATGACCATAGTGAAGTTGACACAGAAATCGGCGGACGCAAACAGCATTTCACACTTAAAGCGCCTGGGGCACATATGGTTGATAATAGCCTTGCTACTCTCGCTATTTGCTATAGGCTGGGACTTGACCTAGAAAAAGCAAGCGCCCTTTTTGCCGATTTTTATCCGCAAAAGGGACGAGGCGCGCGCTATACGCTTGCACTATCACCAGAAGCAGAGTTTACTTTGATCGATGAAAGCTATAATGCCAACCCCGCATCAATGCGCGCCGCCCTTGCTTTGTTAAGCATATATCAAGGGCGACGGCTTGCCGTTTTAGGCGACATGCTTGAATTGGGCAAAGACAGCGTGGCCTATCATAACGATTTAGTATCATCCATTTTAGCCTCTAAAATTGATCATGCTTTTTTAATTGGTCCAAAAATGGCAGGCTTAACCTACGCCTTAAGCAAGCATATCAAGGTTGATCATCGCTTATCCACTGATGACATAGTTGAGCCACTCATCAAAAACCTTCGCGGCGGCGATGTAGTCATGGTGAAATCGTCATCTACCATGGGGTCTTCTGCCCTTGTTACAGCTCTATTAGAGCGCTATAAGCCAAAAAATGTAATTTAAATCCTCGGCGCGTAAGCAAAAATGAGGCAAGCTCCATGATGATGTATCTTTCAACACTAAACGAATACATACCTGGTGCGGGTGTCTTTCGTTATATTACTTTTCGAACCATAGCGGCTATGTTGACCGCTGGCTTGATTGTCTTCCTCTTTGGTCCAAGTACCATTGCCTTACTTAAACTACGACAAGGCAAGGGACAACCTATCCGTGCCGATGGGCCGCAAACCCATTTTAAAAAAGCTGGTACCCCCACCATGGGGGGATTAATGATATTAACGGGTATCGTTATCTCCTCTCTTTTATGGTGCAATTTAAGCAACCCCTATTTTTGGACATGTCTTTTCATTATGTTATCCTTTGGCGCCATTGGCTTTTACGATGACTATTTAAAAGTAACCAAACAAAGCGAAAAAGGATTGTCAGGCAAAGCCCGACTAGGAATTGAGTTTTTATTAAGTGGAGGTGCAGCTTTCGCCATTATGAGCATAGGGTCACCCAGCTTAAGTTTGCCTTTTCTAAAAGACTATATGATCCATTTAGGTATCTTTTTTATCCCCTTTGCCGCCTTTGTTATTGCTGGCGCAGGGAATGCCGTCAACTTCACCGATGGATTGGATGGACTTGCTATTGTTCCGGTTATGGTGGCGGCTTCTTCTTTTGTGCTCATTGCCTATCTTTCCGGCAATATCAAATTCGCCGAATATTTGCAGATCCACTACGTGGCGGGGGCAGGTGAGCTTTCGGTTTTATTAGGCGCTCTAACTGGTGCGGGGCTAGGTTTTTTATGGTTTAATGCCCCGCCCGCAGCTATTTTCATGGGAGATACGGGCTCCCTTGCTTTAGGCGGCCTCTTAGGGGCCGTGGCAGTGGCCACCAAGCATGAAATTGTTCTTGCAGTAATTGGCGGCCTTTTTGTGATGGAAGCACTTTCCGTCATTATCCAAGTCGGTTGGTTTAAGCTTACTAAGCAACGAGTCTTTTTAATGGCTCCCATCCACCACCATTTTGAAAAAAAAGGCTGGACAGAAAGCCAAGTTGTTATACGCTTTTGGATTATCTCTATCCTCTTGGCTTTAATTGGCCTCTCTACCTTAAAATTGAGGTAAAATGATTGACCTAGCACATTTTACAGGCCAAAAAATGGCACTTTTCGGGCTCGGTACCTCGGGCTGTGCTAGTGCACAGGCGCTTTTGGCCAGTGGGGTAGATGTTATTGGGTTTGATGATGATGCCGCACGTTGCCAAGCCGCAAAAGAAGCAAACATCCCAATAGCTGATTTACGAGGTGAGGATTGGAAAAAATTTCACGCGCTTGTCTTAACCCCTGGCGTACCCCTCACACACCCCAAGCCCCATTGGAGCGTAGAGCAAGCACGTCAGGCGGGAGTGGACATTATTGGCGATATTGAATTATTTGTCCGCGCTCGGCGCGCCTTTTTACAAAAAAATAACTTAACTCCCTATGATCTGCCTCTCATCGCTATTACCGGCACAAATGGGAAGTCAACAACCACAGCACTTCTTGCCTACCTCTTAAACCAAGCTGGTTTTGATGCCCAAATGGGCGGCAATATTGGTACACCAATCCTTTCCCTTGCTCCATTTAAAAAAGGGCTTCCTTATGTAGTGGAATGCTCTTCTTTTCAAATTGCCCTCGCGCCTTCACTTAATCCAACCTATGGAATTTTACTCAACATCACGCCTGATCACATTGACCGCCATGGAGATTTTGTAACCTATGCAGCGCTAAAAGGACGTCTCGTCAAGCATGCCAATCACGCTTTTATCGGCATAGATGACGTTCCTTCTGCAGCCCTTTATCAATGCTTATACGAAAAGGGTCACCAAGTAACCGCACTCACGAAAAATGGCCCCCATCCTTATGCTCTCTATTCCCAAGGGTGCCGCTTATTCGCCCCCTCACAAACTACAGCTTTAGCTGATTTAGGAAAAAACACAGCGTTACGCGGGAGCCATAACGCCCAAAACGCCTTGGCGGCGGTAGGAGTAATGAGCGCACTCGGCATGCGTAACTCTTGTCTACAGACAGGGCTTGATCATTTTTCTGGGTTACCCCACCGTTTGCAACAAGTGGGGCAAAGGGGCGATGTCATCTTTATCAACGATAGCAAAGCTACCAATGCCGAAGCAGTGGCTCCCGCCTTAGATACCTTTAATAATATTTACTGGATTGCAGGTGGCGTAGCTAAAGAAGGCGGCATTACCACTTTACGTCCCTATTTTTCAAAAATTCGCAAAGCCTATTTAATTGGCGAGGCTGCGCCCCTTTTTGCCCGCCAAATTGGTAGGGCTTTTCCCTTTATCCAGGCGCATAACCTTAAAAGCGCGGTTAAGGCAGCGGCAAACGATGCGCAAAAAGACCCAACCGGCAAAAAAGCTGTACTCTTTTCACCCGCCTGTGCAAGCTATGATCAATACCCTAATTATAGTGCGCGTGGCGATGCCTTTATCACTCACATCAATCAATTTTTAAGACAATCCTAAAAAGCGGCATAGTAGAAATTAATATGCGAAGGTCTAGCAAAAATGGAAGTTAAAATTTTCTACCGCAGCTAGGCTTGTTTATCGTGTTCAAGCAAACCGCTTGCAATCTCTGATAGGAGTAAACACAATAATAAACAAATTAGGATTCAGTTACAAAGATTATTATGCATATTGAGATATAAATAAATCACTAAAAATATGATACTTTTCTTGACTTGCCTTTTATTATTTTTATTTATCCATTTTTGTGATAAGTGCACTAAAATTAGGAAAAATAAATAAAGGTAAGAATATGCAAATACTTAAAGAAAATTGGCTGTTTTTTTGGTTTTTAGGTCTGTTTTTTATAGAATTATTACTTTATCAAAAGTCATATATCAAAAGTATAAAGGCAAGAATACATTTAAAAAACAATGTAGCAAATTTCATAATAACAAAATTATTTTTTATATTTTTATTCACCCCAATTGTAATTTATGGTTTAGAAAACACTACAGGAATATTGTCAAAAACAAATACATTCCTATCTATAGCAATTGGTGTTTTAATACTAGATTTATTCGGGTATATTTTTCATGTAGCTAGCCATAAAATCGAATTTTTATGGCGATTTCACGAGATACATCACTTAGATGAAATATTAGATGTTAGCACGTCCTTAAGAGTGCATTTCATGGAGTCATTTTTCCATATTATAATTAATTTCTTAGCAATTTATATATTTGGTATCGGAAAGGAAGCTGTAGCCATACATGGATTGTTAGGATTTATGCTAGCTATGTATTACCATTCTAATTTTAAAATGCCTCTAAATATAGAGAAGATCATATCTATATTCTTTACTACGCCTAAATTTCATGCACCGCATCATGACAGAGATATAAAAAACAATCAAACAAATTATTCTTCTATATTCACTTTATGGGATAAATTATTTTCAACTTATAATAAATCTACCTTTGTAAAATCATGGGATTTTGGATTATCATATTCTAGCGATGTAAGCACGTTACAATCGCTAATTAAACCATTAGGAAAGAATGGTGGAAAATGAATAGAATACCCTTATATTATGTTAGAGGAGGAACATCTTCTGGGGTTATTATCCAAAAGAAAGATTTACCTAATGATAAGGAAAAAATAAATGAAATTGTGAGAAAAATATTCGGAGTACCTAGAATCAAAAAACAAAAAATAGACCTATTACAAATAGAAGGTCTAGGAAAAGGACAAAGCAACAGCAATAAGTGTTTTATTATAGATATAGACATAGATAAAAAAATAATATTGAGTACATTTCTGCAATTAGAATCCACAAGCAATCATGTATCATGGGATGTAAATTGTGGAAATATGACAACAGCTATACCTATGGTATAGAAGATTTAGGTTTATTTGAAAATTTGATTGTTAATCATAAAATAAATATATACAATACAAATACACATAAAAATATATATTGTTTTCTTCCAAAAGAAAAAATAATCTTATTTATTGTTTAATTCCAGGCGTATCAAATCCATATCCTCAAGTAGATATTTTCTTTAAAAATCCAGAAGGATCTTTAACAAATGGATTATTCCCAACGGGTAATAGAATAGATATTATAAATGAAACTGAAGTAACGTGTATTGATGCCGCTGTCCCTATGATCATCATAAGCCAAAAAACATTAAACATTAGTAGATATGATAGCAAAAATAAACTTTCTAAACTGAAGCTAATCTTATCAAAAATAGAAGACATAAGAGTAAAGGCAGGGCTAATGATGAAAATAAAGGACAACCAAGGAAAACTCATGTCATATAAAGATATAAAAGAATCAATAACGGTTCCTAAGGTGGCGATAGTAGATGGCGGTAACGGGGCTTACGATATATCAGCTATATACTTAACACCAAAAGAAATTCACAACTCAATTGCTGTTTCTGGTGGCTGCTGTCTAGCGTATGCCTGTTCCGTTTCAAATACAATCGCTTCAAGATTGTTCAAAGGCAATGAAGTGAGAATAAAACACTTCGAAGGCATATCACAATTTGGATGTATAAAAAACAAAGATGCAACCGAAGTATATACAAAAAGAAATGCCCAGATTTATATGAAGGGTGAATTTTATATTTACTAAAAATCGATAGATGTGGTTGCCCATAGCGAGGAGTCCTAGCGCCATGCATCCACCGCATCACACATAGCACCTTAAAAGTCCAACTACACAAGGTTTTGTGATCTTTAATTATGTCCATATCTTGCCATAGTCACGTTATATTTATCATGGCGTGGAGGAGCCAAGAGTCGCTAGAAGTTGCTCCCTGCCCCAACAAAAGCCTGTTTCGACCCATAAAGTTTCAAGATCACGCAATTTTTTTCCAAGCATTGGCCCCGCGCTAAAGCCATGGGCTAAAAGATCCTCGCCCCGCAAGGGGAAACTAGGGCATGCCCACCCTGCTGCATGACAATAAAAAGCCTTTGCTTGCGTAAAGCGCTCACCATCGCCACTAATCTCGGCCTGTGCCATACTAAGTGCTAAATAGTCGCAAAGAGCCCTTCGCCCCCTTTTATAAAGAAGTACTTCTAAATGGCTATTATTACGAATAGGAACAACATCTGCAAGCTGAGCCCAAGCTTGCAAACGATTTTTTTGCTTATTCGAAAGGCTAAACCTGCCATTAAGCATCCTGAGGCGCGTTGCATCGGGGGGGATAAGGCTCATCAAGCGCAAAAGCGGATCTGGTGCCCATCCCATCTGCTTTTCAACGCCCAACAGCCCATGAATAGCGTCAATCCCCCATTTTTCACTTAACGATAATATAAGAGTTAAAATGCCCGTTTGGCGCATCCATAAAAGGGTGCGCGCGGGATCAGGCGCTGCTAAGAGTTTTGCAAATTCAGCCCAGATGCGCTCGCGCGACAGATACTCCAAACCATGCTTTAAACGCGCGCAAGCCTTTAGCCCATCCTTATCGGGTCGGCCATGACCATAATAGGCAAACATACGAAAAAAGCGCAAAATGCGCAAATAATCCTCTTTAACCCGCGCCTGTGCTTCCCCAATAAAACGTATTTGTCGCTGTTCAATATCCAAAACTCCACCAACATAGTCATAAAGAGCACCTGTACAATCGCAATAAAGTGCATTAATAGTAAAGTCCCGCCGCGCCGCGTCTTCAGCCCAATCACGCGAGAATTCCACCTTTGTGCGCCGGCCATCAGGAGAAATATCAGCCCGCAAAGTTGTAACTTCATAGGTTTGATCAGCCCCCACGACAGTTATGGTTCCATAATCAAGTCCCGTAGGGATAGCGCGAAAACCACAGGCTTGCGCTCGTATACACACCATTTGTGGCAAACATGTAGTAGCAATATCTATATCGCTTACTTGTTCGCCCAAAAAGCTATTACGCACCGCGCCGCCAACGATGCGTGCTTCTTCCTCACCTTGATTTAAACAAGAAAGCAAAGATTGTAGTTCCGGCTCAAAAAGCCAAGCAGCATTCGGTATTTTTTTTACAACTAGCATCAAACGTCCTCTGACAAGCGCTCCAAAATTGCCACCTACCGTCCCCGTCACAGACGTGATCTTTGAGTAGGATAATTTTTATGCGATCTTTCCGCTATTGGTATAATATGATATACATCAGGAATAAATAGACCTTTTTGCGTAAAGACTAAACGGAGGAAGAATGTCCGCAATCACCTATGATAGCGTCTGCTGCCCTGACCGTTCCTTGGAAGAAGTCCAAGTAGAGGCGCTTATCGCTCAATTCGATGAAGCAGCCCAAGAACTGCAAGAGGTTCGTAACGCAATTAAAGGTGTTATTTTTGGTCAAGACCAAGTGATTGAAGGTAGCCTCACTGCCGTTTTAGCAGGCGGCCATGCTTTACTTGTCGGAGTGCCAGGCTTAGCGAAAACGCGGCTTGTTGCATGCCTTGCAGCGGTTTTGGGTCTTGATAATAAGCGTATCCAATTTACCCCTGACCTCATGCCTTCTGATATTATCGGTACTGAAATCTTAGATAGCGATCATAGCGGTAAGCGCAGTTTGCGCTATGTCAAAGGACCGATTTTTACTCAACTACTTATGGCTGATGAAATCAACCGTGCCTCGCCGCGCACTCAATCTGCACTCCTCCAAGCTATGCAAGAATACCACATTACGGTTGCCGGCGAGTCGTACCATCTGCCCATGCCCTTTCATGTGTTGGCCACCCAAAACCCACTGGAGCAAGAAGGCACCTACTCCCTGCCTGAGGCTCAACTTGACCGCTTTCTCATGCAAATTAATATTGACTACCCCGACCTTGAAAGCGAACGCCAAATTATCACTACTATAAGCGCTAAACAGGAAACCCTTGCTACAGCTATTTTATCACCCGCGCGCCTGCAGTCGATCCAAAAAATGGTTCGCCAAATGCCCATTTCAGAAGAAATTATAGAGGCTATCCTCCGGCTTGTAAGAGCCTTGCGCCCTGGCGCTAATAATGAACATGCCCAGCAACATATTGCGTGGGGTCCTGGCCCGCGGGCAAGCCAAGCCTTTTCGCTTTGCGCCCGTGCACGCGCGCTTTACCACGGGCGACTCGCGCCGTCGCTTGACGATATCTGTGCCTTAGCAGTGCCCATCCTGCAGCACCGTATGGCACTTAATTTCAATGCTCGTACCGATAATTTGGACACCCGTACCATCCTGCTTTCCACCATGAAAAAAACGCTTTGATTGGCATAGTCATGGTTTTAGGGGCAAGTTATGGCGATTGGTAAACGCATAGCATCCAAAAATGCATCCGCGCTTTTAGGGGCAGCTCATAAAGTAGCGCGGTCCATGCCCGCGCTCCTGCAGGAAGCGCGTGCTTTAGCCCAGTCCTTCATGCTAGGCTCCCTTGGCCAACGCAAAAGTGGTGAAGGTGAGGGCTTTTGGCAATTCCGCCCCTATATTCAAGGTGAATCCTTAGCCCGCATTGATTGGCGGCGTTCAGCGCGCGATCAGCATATTTACTTACGCGAGAGAGAGTTAGGAACGGTACAAACAATTTTACTTTGGGTTGATCAAGGATATTCTATGAACTATCAATCAACCCATGCGCCTTATACAAAGGCTGATTATGCTACTATTCTTTGCCTTATTTTAGCTGAACTTTTTGCCAAAAACGGTGCTCCTGTTGGCCTACCCGCGCTTCTTCCTCCCACTACGAGCAGGAAGGCTACCGAACAAGTGGCTCTCGCCCTTATGAAAAAAGAAGCACGCATGCACTTCTCTCCCTTGCATAAAGTCAAACCGGGGGCATGTTTTATCATGATCAGTGATTTTCTCTTAAATATTGATGAGATCAAGGCACAACTACAACCGCTTTATGGCCAGATAGTAGACGCACACTTTTTTCATGTGGTGGATCCCGCTGAGCGAGATTTTCCCTTTCATGGGCCGACAGAATTTTATCACCTAGAAACAGAGGAAAGCATTACCCTAGCCCAAGCGCAAGCCTATCAAAAAGACTATAAATGCCTATATGAAGACCATAGTAAATCGCTGAAACACTTTATAGAAAGCTACGGATGGCATTACGAAACCGCACCAACCGATCAAGCTCTAAGCACCCTTTTATTACGTTTTTCCCAAAGGTTACAAAATAAACAGGTGGTACGGTGATTAGCTTTAATGCCCCCCTTTTTCTATGGGCGCTAGCGCTTTTGCCGCCTTTAGCATGGCTTCTGAGAAGCCGGCTAAAAAAACCACAAAGAGAACCCTTTCCGCCCTTTGCTTTACTACAGAAGTTAACCAAGAAGCCTACAAAAGCAAGCCGCCATAGCCCTTTTTGGCTATTAATTTTGCGGCTTCTTATGTTAGCACTTATGATCGTCGGCTTAGCAGAACCCTTATGGCGTCCGCAAATGGCTACTGCTCCTGACAATGCACCGCTTGTCCTATTGCTGGATAATGGCTATGCCACCGCCCATTGGCAACTTGCTTACGATAAGGCTAACGCCTTAATTAATGAAGCGCAATCCCATGGGAAAATGGTTTATCTTGTAGCTACAGCCGATGGAAAAAGCCAAAGAAATGGACCTCTGAGCGCAACTATAGCGCGCCAAACCTTAGCAACCATTATGCCACGGCCCTGGCCGGTGGCTCGCCTACAAACAGCTGAAAGACTGAACGCCTTATTAAAAACGGGACCCTTTGATATGATCTATCTTAGCGATGGTCTCCATAATAATGACGATGCGCGCGCCTTTGCCCTTTTACAACAATTAAAGCCACGCTCTTTTCAGTTATTCCAAGCAGGCATTCATTCATTAATCGGCATAAGTGACTTCAGTCAAGCCGACTTTGCCTTCACCTTAATACGCACCGCCCAAACGCGTACGCTTCAAGTACGGCTGGAGGCATATGACCTTGATCAACACCTTTTAGGTAGTACAACTGCCACCTTTGCAGCCCATTCGACAACAACCACAGCGCGCTTTGATTGGCCGCTTGAACTGCGCAATAAGATTGCGCTCGTCCGCATTGCAAATACAAATAGCGTTACCGCCCGCTTTCTTATAAGCCAAGACAATCGCAAAAGCCGCGTGGCCCTTGTTGCTACAGCCAAAGATCAATTAGCACAGCCCTTGTTGGAGCCACTTTATTATGTGCGCCAAGCTTTAGAAGCTCCTAAACAACAGGGAGGCGATGAAATTATCACCAAAGAAAACGGTGCGTTTTCTAGCAATATCGCCGCTCTCTTGGCGCAAAACCCAAACGTATTGATCATTGGTGATCAAATCAATATAGCCCCCGCCACCCAACAGGCTATAAAGAATTTTATCCAAGAAGGCGGGGTATTTATCCGCTTTGCGGGCGATAAATTGGCAAAAAATCCAAAAGATGACACGCTGTTGCCTGTTGTACTACACGCTGGGCAACGCCAATTTGGTGGAACCATCAGCTGGGAAGAACCCCAAAAATTGGCTCCTATCGATAAAACGAGCCCGCTTTATGGTTTAATACCAGCTGCAGATCTCGTAGTGAATAAGCAAATCCTCTCTCAACCTATGGCGGAAGACACGAACCAAACATGGCTAAGGCTGGCCGATGGCACGCCTATAGTCAGTGCCAAAAAAAATGGTAAAGGATTTATGATATTTATACATATATCAGCAGATCCAGCATGGTCTAACCTACCGCTTTCAGGTTTTTTTGTAGATATGCTACAGCGTCTTACTCATTTAGGCGGCCAAAGTAGCGCGCCGCCCGTGCAAACACCGCTCAATCCTTGGCGTCTCCTTAATGAGGCAGGCGAACTTGTTCTCCCCCAAGTAGTACAAGCAGGTTTTACACGCGCGCCCCTTAGCCCAGCTGTCTCCTATATACCTAGCCTAGAAACTCCTCCCGGTTTTTATGGTAAAAAGCCTCATCTTTACGCTGCTAATCTTCTCAACAATAAGAGCCAATTTTTACCTCTCACTACACCTGCGCAAAATGCAAGAATAAAGATAAGTAGCTATCAAACTGAAAGGACGACAGCCTTAAAAGGACTCTTTCTTGGAATTGCCCTTTTGCTTTTAGCACTTGAAGGATTGTTTCTAAATACAAAGTGCTTGAATCTTGCCCGTCGAATAAGGGGGCGGACAAAATTCTTTCTCATGGTTTTTATTTTCACTTTTCCTGGGTTCTATCCAATTGATCCATTAAATGCCCAAGACCTGAACCCTAGCCAAGCAACAAGCCAAATCCACCTTGCCTATATCATGAGTGGCGACCAAAAAGTAGATGAGACAAGCCGCACGGGGCTTGAAAGCTTAAGTGGTTTTATAAGCACACGTACCACAGTAAAACCCGCAATGGTAGTGGGGCTTGATATTGAAAAAGATGATTTTACCTTCTATCCGCTCATCTATTGGCCCCTTGTGGTGCGCGCCTCCTTGCCCAGCCCTAAAGCCATAGAAAAAATCAACGCCTTTATGCAAAGGGGCGGGACAATTCTTTTTGATACACGAGATCAAATCCGCCAAAATTTAAGCTTTGATGATAAACCCACCCCAGAAACCGCACAATTGCGTAAAATCCTTGCTGATCTTAACATCCCGCCATTAGCCAAAGCGCCCGCCAACCACGCAGTCAGCCGCGCTTTTTACAAAATGCCCGATTTTCCTGGGCGCTATAGAGGTTCGCCGTTATGGATTGAAGAGTCCGCCATTCGCGCCAATGACAAGCGCCCAATCCAAGCAAGTGACCATGTGAGTAGCCTCTTAATTACTGCCAATGACTTTGCCGCCGCTTGGGCTCATAATACCCAAGGAGGGTGGGAATATGCTCTCATCCCCAATGATCCTAGTCAAAGGCTTTGGTCTTTGCGCGGAGGCGTAAATATTATTATATATGTATTGACGGGCAATTATAAGGCTGATCAACAAGATGCTATTTCCTTATTACAGCAATGGGGCAATAAAGAATGAGCCTCAATTTTTTAACTTTCCAACCTCTTTTGCCATCCCTTTGGTTGATATGGATGCTTGTTATCGCCTTTATAGGCGGGAGCTTAGGCCTTATTACAAGACAACATGGCAGTTTTGTACGCTTTTTGGCGTGTCTTTTCCTAGGCCTAGCCCTTTTTAACCCACAATATGTCAAGGAAGAACGCGCGCCCATACCAAGCATCGTCGGTATTGTGGTTGATGAAAGCCCAAGCCAACAATTGAAAGAACGTCCTGCCCAAACCAAAAAAACCTTAATAGCATTGAAAGAAGCTTTTAAAAACTACCCTCAATATAGACCGCATTTCATATTCTCAAATGAAGGAAAAAGCCTAGAAAACCTTGAGAAAACCGCCCTTTTTGGCCCTCTACGCCGCCTTTTAGATACGGTATCAGATCAACCCTATGCTGGTACAATTCTGATCAGCGATGGGCAAGTACACGATATGCCAACAAGCCTTGCTGATTGGCCATCTGCGCCTATCAACGCCCTTATTACCGGACATGAAGGGGAATTTGATCGCGCTATTTCCTTTATAAGCCCGCCGCATTTTGGTTTTGTTGACCAGCCTATCACAATCCAATTATTATTAAAAACACAAGGAGTAGCACCCCTGCTTTCCCAAGGGAGAGCAGAGCATTCCCAAGAAGTGTATCTAACCCTCAATGGCAAGCCCTTTGGGGTCTATTACCCCACTCCCAACACACCTTTCTCACTCTCCCTCTCTTTGCCGCATGCAGGCAAAAATATCCTCACAGCCCGCATCGCCCCTAAAGAAGGCGAATTAACTGAAAAAAACGACCAAGCCATTATGACTATCGAAGGTATACGTCCTAATCTACGCGTTTTACTAGTTTCAGGCGCTCCTTATCAAGGCATACGTACATGGCGCACACTCTTAAAATCCGATCCCAATATTGATTTTATCCATTTTAATATACTGCGCATGCCCGAAAATGATGATAATGCTCCTCTAGACGACCTATCTCTTGTAAACTTTCCTGTTGATACGCTATTTGTAGACAAAATCCGCCGATTTGATTTGATCATATTAGACCGTTACCAGCATTATAGTGTCTTTCCGCGCCTTTATTACGATAATATAGCCCAATATGTAGAAAACGGTGGCGCTTTACTGCTGATTACAGGGCCAGAATTCGCCCAAAGAGCCACTTCGCTTGCTAACACACTGCTTTCCCCTGCTCTACCTGCCTTGCCCACAGGCACAATAGTAGAAAAACCCTTCATCCCCAGCCTCACAACCCTTGGCGCACGCCACCCTCTCACCCGTGGCCTTGACTTAAATGGCCAACAAAAACCTTGGGGGCATTGGTTTCAACAAATAGAAATTGCATCTCATTATCGCGGCATCAATGTTTTGCAAGGTGCAGATAATCAGCCTTTACTACTCCTTAATAGACAAGGACATGGGCGCGTGGCCATGCTTTTATCAGACCAAAGCTGGCTTTGGGCACGCGGCTTTGAAGGCGGCGGACCCTATGCCACGCTTTACCGGCGGATCGCCCATTGGTTGATGAAGGATCCACACTTAGAAGAAGAAGCTCTTACTGCCGAGAGCGATGGAAATATAATCACCATTTACCGGCAAACTTTGCAAGACCAAATTGGACCGGTGAGCGTTACTGCACCTTCAGGCAAAATAAAAAAAATAAATTTACGCCAAGAAAAACAAGGACTCTATCAAGCCCAATTAAAAGCCTCTGAAATGGGGCTTTATGAAATTAGCCAAGATGAACAAAAAACCTTTGTTCCGGTAGGAACTTTGCGTGGAGTAGAATATCAAGATATGCTTTCAAGCACCGAAACGTTGCGTCCACTCATTGAGCAAAGCGGTGGTACAATCAACCGTCTAGCACCTGAGGCTCCTTTGCCACCCATCACCATGAACAACGCAACCAAGAGAGGAATTATTTTACGGCCAGCTAACGCTAGCCGTTTGTTAGCCAGCACCTATCAACCAATATTCCCAAGCCTTTTTGTCCTTCTTATTTGCTTTTTATTAATCGGCAGCCTCTTTTGGCGCGAAGGTCAATAGATCAAAAACGCGCGAGCTTACTCAACTAGTGCTTTTTGTGACTCGTTGGAAAGCAGTTTATCAATGATAGCCGACAGATCATCAATGGACAATTCCCCATCATAGCGGTTGCCATTTATAAAGAAACCGGGAACACCTTTAATCCCTAGGTCTTTTCCCTTTTGGAACGAAGCATTTACCTTTTCCAAGAGGGCTTGGTTACTCAAACAGCTGGTAAAAGCCTTATCATCAAGGCCAGCCATCGCCGCAATGCTCTTAAGGGGAGTAAGAGCATCAGGAACAGCGGCCCATTCCATTTGCTTTTGAAACAAGACCTCAATCATTGGAAAATATCGATCTTCTGGCAAACAGCGCGCCAACATAAACCCAGCAGTTGCACGCGGATCGAAAGCAAATTCGCGGAAAATTAAACGCACTTTACCAGTTTTAATGTATTTTTCTCGTAAGAGCGGGAGCGTATGAAGAAAAAAGTCAGCACAATGCGGACAAGTAACGGACGCATATTCCACAATGGTCACAGGGGCGTTTTTATCCCCTTCCGTCATATCTTTTTCAGATTCAGCCGCCATCAGCGTCTTCATATCCACCGTAGCTGTGGGCTGCACCAGTTTCTCAGATGCATAAGCACCCGAAGGCTGGCTAACCAATAAATAAAAAACGGTCGCAAAGGAGAGGGCATATTGCCGCTTGATCATAGAAGCCATACTGATACCTTTTTTACAATAACGTTAATAAGCTCATTGTGGCAAAACCTCCACCAATAAACAAGCTAAGGCCTGCACCTTATTGTAAGTTTTTGATCACTTTTTATTGCTTTCGCTTTCCGTCCTGATGGCACAGCCTAATGTATAAAGAAGCTCACGCATTTTTTCATCTTCAATAGGTTCTACCATTTTAGCTATATCTGGATAATCTTTGATCACCGGCTTTTCAGGCAGCGGCTTAGTCGAGGCGGCGGTTACATATTTTTGTTCAATTTTTATTTTATTGATCGCTTCATAGCCAAAGAACCCGTTCACCCGCTCAATCAATTGCTTTGTTTCGTGCTGCAATTTGACCATAGCAAAGCCTTCACAAACGATGACCAATGTACCAGGCTTAAGGCGTTTATTATCTCCCGCTTGCTTCGGCCAACGAATTTTTATCGGCACGCTTTGGGCTGCCACCTCCTGCCCCACCAATTGCGACCAATAGGATAATAAATCCATATTCATACTGGTACGCTTTAAAAACAGGGGATCTAACAATTGGCTAACAGAGGCAGACAAAGGTTGGAATTGCGGCTTCTTATTGCGGTGGGCTTTCATTATTTTAAACCGCTCATATAGTATTTTTACCAAAGATCTTATAACATAATATAAAGGAAAGAAAAGTCCACCCACCCTCAAAAACCGATCGCCCGACGCCTGTTTTATGGTCAAAGCCCCTATGCACAAAATTTCTACCTCTCTATTGGAATGGTATGATGAACATCATCGCGATTTGCCTTGGCGATTAAGCCCAAAAGCCCAAGCTTCAGGCCAAAAACCTGATCCTTATCGCGTTTGGCTTTCTGAAATTATGCTTCAACAAACGGTTGTAACCACCGTCCAACCCTATTTCAAAAAGTTTCTCACATTCTGGCCCAATATCGAAACGCTAGCGCATGCCACCCAAGAAGAAATTCTCGCAGCTTGGGCTGGTCTTGGTTATTATGCCCGTGGTCGCAACCTGAAAACCTGTGCGCAACAAATCCTTAACCTTTATGGAGGTCAATTCCCGCAAGATGTAGATACGCTAAAAACCTTACCTGGCATTGGTGACTACACCGCCGCGGCCATTGCGGCTATCGCTTTTGACAAACCCGTTGCGGTGGTAGATGCCAATGTTGAACGTGTAATTAGCAGGCTTTTTGCAATCACAACACCGTTGCCAAAAGCCAAAGCAGAAATTCGTTTTTATTGTCAATCGATCACCCCGCAAAAACGACCAGGGGATTTCTCCCAGGCTATGATGGACCTTGGTGCGAAGATCTGTACCCCAAAAAAGCCGCGCTGTAGCCTTTGTCCCCTCCAAAAATTTTGCCGTGTAGGCCCACAAAGTGCCCATCAAGCCCAACCAGAGAATTTCCCTGCTCGCGCGCCCAAAAAACCGCGACCCACTTACCAAGGAGCGGCCTTTATTTTGCTAAATGAAAAAAGCAATATTTATCTTGAAAAACGCCATGAGAAAGGGCTTTTGGGTGGTATGACTCAAATCCCTAACCATTTTGGCCCGACTTATCTAGCAAATCACCAAAGCGATATGGTGCATGCCCCGCTTATAGCCCAATGGCGATTTGTAGGCACTGTGCAGCATGTTTTTACCCATTTTTCCCTACATCTAAACGTCTATAAAACAGAGATAATGCAGACACAAATAGGCAATGGCTGGTGGTGCGCACAAAATGCTCTCGCCCAAGAGGCATTGCCCAGTCTTATGAAAAAAGCAATAAAGGTTGGCTTACCTGAAGCCTTTAATTGAATCTCCTTACCCCACTAGGAAAGAGCTAAGCGCTTTATATCTTCACGCGCACGTGTACGTAACAGATCAATAGGGTAGAGAGTACCGGCTTCTTCATAGTGCCAAAAGGTCCAACCATTGCAGCTTTGCGAACCTTGAGCCTTGCACCCCATGCGGTGGATAGAGCCGGCTTCACCTTCAAACATCAGTGTACCGTCAGCGCGGACAATAGCCGAAACTTGTTTTTTACAATCATATAATACTGTACTTGGACGCAACAAGTTACTTTCAATCAAGCTGCCAAAGGCAATGCGCGGTTCGGCTCTTTTCCCCTGCAACACCACCAATTGCGGTTTATCTAAAGGCTCAACAGCAGCAATACGAGCACTGGCGGCATCAATATATTTCTGCTCACGCTCTACCCCCACGAAGTCACGTCCCAAACGTTTTGCTACAGCCCCCGTAGTGCCAGAGCCAAAAAACGGATCAAGAACCACATCACCTGGCTTTGTAGAAGTCATAATGATACGAGCTAATAAAGCTTCAGGCTTTTGTGTAGGGTGGATTTTATGGCCGCCTTCATCCTTAAGCCGCTCCTTCCCCGTACATATAGGAAAAAGCCAATCAGAGCGCATTTGCACATCTTCATTCGCAGCCTTGAGTGCTTCATAATTAAAAGTATATTTTTTTGCGTTCTGATCGCGTGAAGCCCAGATCAAGGTTTCATGGGCGTTTTGAAAACGGCGCCCACGAAAATTTGGCATTGGATTGGTCTTACGCCAAATAATATCATTAAGCACCCAAAAACCTAAATCCTGTAGGCTTGTACCCACACGAAAAATATTATGGTAGGAACCAATTACCCACAAAGTTCCATTTGGCTTTAAAACGCGCCGGCATGCCAAAAGCCAAGCGCGTGTAAAAGCATCATAAGCAGCAAAACTTTCAAATTGATCCCACTCATCGTCAACCGCATCCACTCGCGATTGATCAGGGCGATGTAAATTACCAGCCAATTGCAGATTATAAGGTGGATCTGCAAAGATCATATCCACCGAATGATTGGGCAACCGCTCAAGTGCGGCCACACAATCGCCCTTCAAAATTTTATTACGGCAATCCTCTGCCGCACTCACAGGTGATATATCCTTTATTTGACGAACAATAGCCATAATACGCAACCAAACCTTATCCAGCTCAAAGCCTTTATCAAGTGCCCATGCTGATTTGGCTTTTATTTACCATCTCGCCAAATCTTCCCCTATATTTATCGAATAGAGTAAATAACTAATTAAAATCGCCTGAATAAACCGCAGCTTAACCAGCAATCTAGCACGATTAAAAAGCCCAGCTAGGAGATTGGCGTTGCATTGTGGTTTGTCTACCTATATCCTTAGGATAACATCCCTTTTCCCTATGGATATGAAAGAGAGCAATGCCAAAGGTTGAGCTTATAATTTTTGATTGCGATGGCGTATTGGTTGATTCTGAGTACCTCGCCGCTAAGATTAGTTCCGAATTATTGACACAGATAGGCTACCCCATCAGCCCTGAAGACTTGGCGGAGCGCTATGCTGGCTTGGTTTTTACTGATATTCTTAAAGCGATTGAGCCCGCTTATGGTAAGCCCATCTCCCTTCAACTAGTCGACCGCGTGGAAGAAGAATTTCGCACCCGTATGCACCATGAATTGCACGCCATAGACGGCATAAGCCAAGCCTTGATATCCATTATGGCGCATTACCCCTATTGCATTTGTTCCAACTCTCAACAACAATCAATCCACACCATGCTACGTATTGTAGGACTTGCCGACCTCTTTACTACAGCGCGCATTTTTTCTGCACCCGAAGTGGGGAGCAAACGTCCCAAACCCGCACCCGATGTCTATCTCTTTGCCGCAAAGCAAATACGAGTACCACCTGCCCATTGTGTAGTGGTAGAAGATTCTGTCTATGGGGTACGTAGCGCTGTAACGGCTGGCATGCGGGTAATTGGCTTTACAGGCGGACGACACAGCTATCCGGGGCATGCAGAAGTCCTCTCTCAAGCAGGAGCAGAGACCACTATTAGCCACCACAAAAATCTATCGCCCACGATCGAAGCCATGGCCGCCTGGCAAAACGTATGAAAAGTCACTCGAAAAGTACATGGACAAAAGTTAGATGAAAGATTTATGTCAAAATGGACGATAACTCACGCCATGCCTATTTCCAATCAAAAAGCTGTCGCCCCCCACTATGGCAAAGCTATCTCCCTCAGACCCCTGATTCAGCGGGTTACCGCTCCAAACCCTTCTCCTTTCACCTATAAAGGAACCAATACCTATATTATCGGCCAAAAGACCCTTGCTGTCATTGATCCAGGCCCTGATAATGATAGCCATTTAACCACCCTTCTAAAAGCGATTAATGGCCGCCCAGTGAGTCATATTTTTGTCACGCATTGTCACCGAGATCATTCCCCTCTAGCAAAACGCCTTGCGGCAAAAAGCGGTGCGCTTATTGTGGCCGAAGGTCCTTATCGACAATCGCTTCCCCACCTTGACCTTCAGAAAGGATTAAGTGAAAGCGTGGAGGCTGACTTTCAACCAGATATCGCTTTGCCGGATAATAGCATCATCGGCAATGATGAATGGAGAATTCGCTGTATCACTACTCCCGGCCATATGGCAAATCACGCCAGCTTCTCACTAGAAGGTCATGGCGTAATTTTCACGGGTGATCATGTTATGGGATGGGCAACCACGGTAGTCGCCCCTCCCGATGGGTGTATGCACGATTATCTTACCTCGCTTGATAAGTTAGCCGTTCACATCCAAAGCGATCAATGTTATTTCCCAGCACACGGGGGGTACGTAGACAACCCACAAAAGCTTATTCGCACCATCAAAGCTCGCCTTAAATCGCGCGAAGAAGCCATTTTATACCAGCTGCAACATGGCAATCATACGATTGCTGCAATCACAACCGCACTTTATCGCCATATTGACCCACGCTTATACAAAGGAGCAAAACTTTTAGTTTTTTCCCATTTGATTGATCTCACAGAACGTAAGGTGGTAGTATGTGAAGGGACGCTTGCGCTAAGCGCAACCTATCGATTTGTTGGCTATTAGGTGATTAGCAGCTGCCAAAATCGCCATCAAAGAGGCAGTCGTAATATTACTATGGATCGCGGCTCCAAAGGCTTTATTTTCTTTGTGAGCGATTTCCATATAACAAATCAAATTAGCATCAGCCCCCTGCTTAAGCGAATGCTCATTATAATCAACAACCCGTAAATCTTCTCCTATATAGGAAGAAAATGCACGAATAAAGCCGTCTATTGCTCCTACCCCCATACTATCAAGGCGGATATTCTTATCTCCATCGCGGATTTCTACACTAACAGCGCGGCAGTTTTTTCCTTCTACAACGGCTGCGGTGTGATAATCAATAAATTGAAAACGCGCCTGCGGCGAAATAAAGTAAGCTTTACAAAATTCCTCATAAATACGGGCGGATGACAGCGTTTTTCCTTCTTTGTCAGCAACTTTTTGAATAATATTACGAAAATCAACTTGAAAACTGCGCGGTATATTCACCCCATAATCTTGACGGAGGACATAAGCGAGACCACCCTTGCCTGATTGTGAATTCACCCGAATTATCGCTTCATAAGAACGACCGACATCTTGAGGGTCAATAGGCAAATATGGAACCTCCCAAAAAGGTGAATTAGCCGTATCGCGCGCCTTCAAACCTTTGTTGATAGCATCTTGGTGAGAGCCAGAAAAAGCCGTATAAACTAATTCCCCCACATAGGGATGTCGCTCGGAAATCCGCAATTGATTTGCGTATTCGTAGATCTCTTTTATTTCTTCAATATTAGAGCAATCTAAGCATGGATCGACCCCTTGCGTAAACATATTCAAAGCAAGCGTAACAATATCAACATTTCCAGTTCTCTCTCCATTACCAAATAATGTACCTTCAACGCGATCAGCACCTGCCATCAAACCAAGCTCTGCCGCTGCAACCCCTGTGCCGCGATCATTATGAGTATGCAAAGAGATAAGGACACTGTCACGCCGGTCAATATTACGGCACATCCATTCAATTTGATCAGCATAAATATTGACGCTAGCCATTTCTACCGTCGAGGGTAAATTAAGGATCATTTTTTTCTCTGGAGTAGGGTTAATCGCCTCAATGACCGCGTTGGAAATTTCGAGTACTACCTCTAATTCAGTACCAGTGAAGCTCTCTGGTGAATATTCAAATCGGTAGTCATTCCCCGCTTTAGCCGCCATGTCCATAACCAGATTAGCTGCATCAACAGCGATTTGTTTGACCCCCGCAACATCTTTGCTGAAAACGACTCGCCGCTGAAGCGTGCTCGTTGAATTATAAAAATGCACAATCGGCTGTCGTGCGCCCTCAAGGGCTTCAAAAGTGCGCGCAATTAAATCGGGACGGCACTGCACCAATACTTGTAAACTTAAATCATCAGGTAGCGTTGCCTTTTCAATGCACCAACGGGCAAAATCAAAATCGGTTTGTGAAGCTGAAGGGAAACCAATTTCAATTTCGGGAAAACCCATCTCTATCAGAAACCGAAACATCCGTTCTTTACGATCTTGCCCCATGGGGTTAATAAGAGCTTGGTTCCCATCCCGTAAATCAACTGAACACCAAATGGGGGCATGGTTAATCATCCGGTTAGGCCATTGCCGATTCTCTAAATGGATAGGAGGATAAGGTTGATATTTTTTAGCCGCCTGTGACATTGTTTTGCGTGGAGCCATACGGGCATGATGAGCAGAAAAAGAAGAGGTATCGCGCTTCATTATAATCGCCTTCTGTTAGAAAAATCAGAAGAGGAGCTTTAGCCGTCCAACCCCAGCTGCTGGGCGCCCCTCAGCGGACCCAGCAGTTAGGCGCAAGGCTAAGAAGAAGCATAAATTGGCAAATCGTCGCAATAGGAGAAAATACAAACATGAAAAGTCACTAAACTTCTAGCTTCGGGACATAGACTCAACTAAATTAGTTAGTACAATATATTTCCTCTTTCTTCAACCATAATAAAATTAGCTATGGTAGAAATCAATACTATAAGCAATAATTTTTATCAGTAACACAATCGCCTCATGTTATCAATAATAAGTTCATCCGATTAAGGAACGGTATTGGACGAAAGCAATTTCATCTTCAGCTAGACTTACCCTCTCTCGTCCTTCTAAGCTTTTAGCACGCTCAAATTCGTTTTCCATGCCTTGAACCATAGCTTCAGCCTGAGTCTTTTGATTTTCTAAATCGCCTAAAGTATTAAGTAAATTTTCTCGCCTCTGCCGCGCCGCGCGCGCTAGCGTTGAATAAGCAAAATGATGCACATCATTATTGCCTGTTTTCTTTTCTTCTATAGCAATTTGCTCCTCAAGCTCGCTAATCATACGATCGACATCCCGCATCATCACATTTAATTGAACGATTTGGCGGCGCTTTTCGCGCAATTGAAACATTTTTGAACGGAAAAGATTGTCACGCGGCTTCATGTTATACTCCTTACGGCATGCTCTTTGGGTGGCAGAGTGGCTCAGTGCTTCATAATAACAAAAAGTCTCTTCCAAGTTTTTACTATAAAAACAAAGCCTTAAAGGCTGGTAAATAAATATGGTTCGCAAGAAAATTCTCATCCTCCATCACAAAAAAATACCTCACATATATACTTAATACTTTCTCCCGCATTTAAAGAAAATTAAGCATACAAACAAAACAAAATGAGAACAAAGGTGCTCTATGAGAAAAATCCCCTGTAAAATATTCATCCTTTTTTAGGACTTGCCAATGAACGAAATATTCTGTTAACCATTTCGGCGTAAAGTTTTAGCAAATTTAAAGCGGGATTACGCCGCACCTTTAGGTGAAGCGCGTACGATAAATGAAACGTAGCAAATGACAGTCAGCCCCTTAATGGGCGGAAAGAGGGATTGAAATGCGCATATTACTAATTGAAGATGATAGGGCAACCGCGCAAAGTATTGAGTTAATGCTTAAATCGGAAAGCTTTAATGTTTATACAACAGATTTAGGTGAAGAAGGCGTTGATCTTGGAAAAATTTATGATTACGATATAATTTTACTTGATTTAAACTTACCAGACATGTCTGGATATGAAGTTTTACGCACCCTGCGTGTGGCAAAAATCAAGACCCCTATCCTCATCCTTTCTGGTATGGGCGGAACAGAAGACAAAGTGCGTGGCTTAGGCTTTGGTGCCGATGATTACATGACCAAACCGTTTCACAAAGATGAATTGGTGGCTCGTATCCATGCCATTGTTCGGCGTTCGCGCGGCCATGCCCAATCATTAATTGTGACGGGCGACCTTATTGTTAACCTTGATACAAAAACCGTGGAGATTGCTGGTCATCCCGTCCATCTTACTGGAAAAGAATATCAAATGTTGGAGCTTCTTGCCCTGCGCAAAGGCACAACCCTTACCAAAGAAATGTTTCTTAACCACCTCTATGGCGGTATGGATGAACCAGAATTAAAAATTATTGATGTCTTTATCTGCAAATTGCGTAAAAAGCTTGATGCCATATCGGGCGGAATCAATTATATTGAAACGGTTTGGGGGCGAGGGTACGTCTTGCGTGAACCCCACAGCGAAAGCTTACGTGAGATCGCTTAAAAGACACCTCCACAAAAGTAGCATGAAGCGTAGCCTAAGCCCCTTTTCAAAGGCTTAGGCTGCTTTAAAGTTTGTACAATTATTTTTGCGGCCCTTCTTTACGGATTTTGGCAACTTGGCTTGCCGAAACGCCTGAACTGTCATTGCCCCATGAATAACGAACATAGCTAATGACATCAGCTAACTCTGAAGATGATAAAATATCAGAATAGCTAGGCATCTTATAGGCCAAATATTTACTACTAATCACCGTTTCACCTCCAAAAAGCGTAGTGCGTATCGCATTGCTTTCATCATCAGATACCACGCTTTTATTGCCCGCGAGTTTAGGTATAGCATAGGGAATCCCCATCCCATCCTTACCGTGACAAACGGAACAGTAGTTATCATAAATTTCCTTACCCCTTTGCAGAGGTGTTAATATAGCTTGCTTACCTGGAAGCGAGGTAAGATATGTCACCACCCCTTTCATATCTTGATCGCTGTAATAGCGGGTCGCTTCTTCCACCATATCACGCATGCTTCCTCCCATACTATCGCCATGCATTTTTCCATAACGCAAGGCATCATGCAATTGAGAGGGTGCTTTAACCCCTTTAAAGCGCAAAGGCGGGGCATACCACCCCCCCAGGCTTGCTCCACTGAGATAAACAGGGCTTTTATCATCCATAGCCTTTTCAGCAAAAAGCACATTGCGCGGCGTATGGCAGGCTCCGCAATGGCCAAGCGCTTGAACAATATAAGCCCCGCGATTCCACAAAGCACTTTTTGTAGGATCAGGTGCAAAAGGTTTGTCAGGTACATAGATACCATCCCATATAGCCACAGGCCAACGCATACTAATCAAAAATGGAATACCATTTTTAGGTGGGATAGATCTCACAGGTGCAACGCCACGCATAAAATAAGCATAAAGCGCCTCGATATCATCATCATGCATTTGGCTATAAGAAGGGTAGGGCATTGCCGGGTACAGGCGCGCCCCATCCTTTCGCACCCCTTGACGTACCGCTCGACTAAATTCTTCCAGGCTATAACCGCCTATTCCCGTTTCTTTATCAGGGGTGATATTGGTAGAATAAATCGCCCCAACGGGGCTAACCAGGGGATGCCCCCCCGTGTAGGGGTGGCGCTCATCACTTGTATGACAAACTATACAGCCACTGATACGCGCGAGATACGCCCCCTTAGCTACTAAAGCCTTTTCTTCCTCATTTTCCCCCGCTACTGCTCCTACAGTGGGCACCGGAGATAAAGCAGGCACAGGCCCCATATTTTCATAAACAGGCACCCCTTCCGCCATCGCGGCTGTAAAGCCTATGGCAGAAAGCACTAAAGCAGAAAATACCGAACGAGCAACTACTCGCCAAGCTAATCCTTGGTCAAATAAATCCCTGTCCGCCCTAGGTCTCTGTTTGATAAGGAAGCGCTCAACTTTCTTATCCTCACTACCCTTGAGCCCGCTAGTCGCCAACTGACCAGCGCTCAAAACAAAGCACTGGGATATCTTTTGCGATATTCTTTTCTCTTTCATCATTTTCCTCATTTCCAACCTTAAATAAGCCTTGCATATTGCATTGTGCTTAGCTGGACAAAATTTCATCAACAGCACGCTTGGCTTGATCCATAGCTATATGCGCATAAGGATCCCAACCAGAATCGGAATTGGCAATATGAATATTGCCATGCGGTGCCCGTCCGATATCAGCTAATGCCTCAGCCTCATCTTCATCGTCGGATAAAACACTAACGTCAGCGGAATATCCATGAGGCCAACGATTAACGGTAATAGCAACGATATCCTTCTGATGATCAAAACCCGCATCCCCCAACATATCTTGAAGTTGGGCTCGAATTTCTTCCTCATAGGCTGCAAAGCTTTTGCCTAGGATCTGAGCGCGACCTAACCTTGCTTGTTCAGCCGCATCAATACCACTGCCCGCAAAGGTAGGCACTTGAATCATATGCAAACCAATAGGCTGATCGGGTGACGAGGGATGATGATAACCACCCATGCTAACAGGATAATCTAATTTAACCACGCAATAAGGGGCCGTTGCACAATAGAAATAATGCACACCCAGCTTATCAAAAGCATGCCAATTTTTGATTGCCACCTTTGTATAAACCAAAGGTGATTTCACATTTTTGTGCAAAATTGCCTTTTGCTGCTCGGGTAAAGATGGCACAATTGAAGGTATCATCATATTATACCCCGCCATTATGACCTTATTTGCACTTATTTTTTTCAAATCCTTATTATGGTGAATATAAGTGACCTCTACCTTGCCATTGTCTGTATTCTCTGCATGAACGCAAATGGAATTTAATCTCAACCGCGTATTATTCTCTGCTCGGTCAAGTTGAGAATAATCGAATTTAGCAAGAACAATATCATCCATCCCTGTGCCTTCTGCCACAGATGGAATTAACTTGCGTACCAACAGCCTAGTAAGCGAAGCGTTTCCATCGGGAAAGTGAAAGATATAAGGATCATCTAAGTCAGCCTGCGAGTCTGGATCACGTGGATCAAGCCCCATAGCGTCAAAGCCCAGCAATCCTGATTCATAGCCGTCCATAGCCGATAAACCGTCAATAGAAATTGAATCAAAATCAGAGGTTTTTTGCTGAAAATAGCGCACTCCCATCGGCCCTAACTTCACCTTCTCCAATAAAAATTGTTGGTAGCTGTGGGTGTTAAGATAATTTTCTTTTTCGCTTTTTGTAAGACCTGCCAGATAGTCGACCCCTCCCTCAAATAACTTTATGATCTTTTCACGATCATCTTTATTAAGCGGGAAATCACTCACGAAATCACGATAAGAGCGAGCATTCAGCTTGGAAGGAGGCACATCATCGCTTGGTATACGACTTGGATCGCCAGTAACCACTTTATCCATACCAAAATTTTTACGATCAAAGAAAGTAGCGCGGGACATGCCGCGACCAGGATAAAAATCTACATCAAAATGGCTAGCCAAAACATCAATATCCACTCCTAAATCAGAAAGGATGCTCAATGCATTTTTACTATAAATGCTTTTGGGTGATTGTAGGGATTCACTACCCCCATAAGCCAAAATTAGCCCGTCTTCCGTTTGGAATTCATTACGCTTGGCATGGCCACCAAAATCATCATGATTATCAAGCAATAAAATCCGCTTATTAGGCCCTAGCGCTTTGCGGTAAAGCCAAGCTGCGCTTAAACCGCTAATACCCGCTCCTACAATGATGAGATCATAATCCTCTTCTGATGAGAGTGACGCATAATCAAAATACCGCCCCGCTCGGCCCAAAGCATGGGCGCTTTCAAAAGCGCCAGGGTGAGTACCGCGCAAACCCGTAAGTGCCGGCGGATAATAAAGCGCCTTTTCTCCTAAAACAGGATCAGCGCGAATTTGTTCAAGCGGGGTAAGCCCCGCAATAACAGCTAGAGCGACTCCATTTAAAAAGTCACGACGTGAAATACTCATCTATCCCCCCACACTTTCTACAAAAAAGATTTGGTTGACCATAACATTAACCCTATTATCGCTTTTGCTGGTATGCGTTTACCAATTCCACCATCAAAAGCTTCATTTATGTTAATTTTTACAAGGGCTTTAATCAAAGCCCTTGTGGTGCTTCCCAATAAATTTTCTACCGCGATCCTTCATAATATTATAATGATACAATCACGGCCCCCGCTAAAAGACTATCCCTTCAGGCAAATATATAATGCCCATAAGAAAAAATTTTATTCATGTTTAAACATTACATGGCGCACAACAGTATAATCTTCCAGTCCATATATCGACATATCTTTGCCATAACCTGATTGTTTCATACCGCCATGAGGCATTTCGTTCACCAACATGAAATGGCTATTCACCCAAGTGCACCCAAACCGCAGCCGCGCTGCCAAACGATGAGCACGCCCTGTATCCCGCGTCCAAACCGAAGAGGCTAAACCATAAACACTATCATTTGCCAACGACAGTGCCTCTTCTTCACTATCAAAGGGCGTAAGGGATACAACAGGACCGAACACTTCTCGCGCCACAATTTCATCACTTTGCTGAGCATTTGCTAAAACCGTTGGCTTATAAAAATAACCAGAGCCTGCCAAAGGCTCGCCCCCCGTTAAACACTCTATATGGCGGCTGGCGCGCGCACGCTCTACAAATTGGCTCACCCGCTCATATTGCGCTTTGGTGATAAGAGGGCCCATTTCCACGCCATCTTCATGGGGCGTACCTAATTTTAAACCAGAAACAGCACTCGCTAACTCAGCAGCATATTTTTCATAGATGCCCTTTTGTACATAAAGCCTACAGGCTGCCGTACAATCCTGCCCAGCATTATAAAAACCAAAGTTTTTTATCCCCTCTACGGCCGCTGCAAAATCCACATCATCAAAAATCAACACAGGTGCTTTGCCCCCTAGTTCCATATGCGTGCGCTTCATGGTCTTTGCCGTACTTTCAACGATAGCTACCCCGGCCGCAAAAGAACCTGTGAGTGCTGCCATATCCACCGCTTCGTGAGCCACAAGCGTCGCCCCCACTGTTTTACCGCGACCATACACTACATTAACAACCCCTTTAGGAAAAATCTCACCCAACCACTCGCATAAAGCAAACAAGCTCAATGGTGTGTCTTCTGAAGGTTTAATGACCACGCAATTCCCAGCCGCCAAAGCCGGTGCTAACTTCCATGCCGCCATTTGTAGTGGGTAATTCCACGGTGCAATGGACGCCACCACTCCCACTGGATCACGGCGGATCATTGATGTATAACCCGCCATATATTCTCCCGCCGCTACCCCCGAAAGACAACGAGCCGCTCCCGCAAAAAAGCGAAATGTATCTACCACCCCGCCCAAATCATCATTAAGGGCACATTGATAGGGCTTGCCTGTATTTTCTGATTCAATCTGCGCTAAAGTGGCTGAATTTTCTTCAATCCTATCCGCAAGTTGCAACAACATCATAGAACGATCACGAGGCGTTGTGAGCGACCATTGTGGAAATGCTGTAGCAGCAGCGCGTACCGCTGCATCTACCTGTGCAATAGAGGCCTCACCAATAGCAGCAAGAGGAGCCCCGGTCGCTGGATTATAAGTTTGATAAATTTCACCCTCACCAGAAAATAATTGGCCATTAATCAATAAGTTATTTTGCATAGTCATCTCCCAGCTTAAACATTCATTTTCCGCCGCCTTCGACTGTATCCTTATTTGCGGTTAGATAAGTCGCCAAAAGAATAGGCAAGGTCGTAAGGAGCATCACCATAATTGCTACTACATTAGTAATTGGAACATCGCGCGGGCGATTTAATTGGTTCAGAAGCCAAATCGGCAAAGTTCGCTCATGCCCAGCGGTGAAGGTTGTCACAATAATCTCATCAAACGATAAAGCAAACGCTAACATACCGCCCGCCAAAAGCGCTGTGCTTAGATTTGGTAAAATAATATAGCGAAAAGTTTGCAAACCCGTGGCACCAAGATCAAAAGATGCCTCTATCTGACTTGCTGACATACGGCGAAAACGAGCAATAACATTGTTGTAAACAATCACTATACAAAAGGTCGCGTGGCCTATTACAATCGTAAGTAGACCTGGCTCCACGTGGAAGGCGCGAAACGCCGATAATAACGCCACTCCCGTGACGATGCCCGGTAAAGCAATAGGTAAAACAAACAGCATGGATAAGCTATCCTTACCGAAAAAGCGGCCTTTATAAAGCGCGGCCGCCGCTAAGCTTCCCAAAATTAGCGCAATGAATGTGGCAAAAAATGCCACTTCTAATGAAAGAAAAATTGCATCCCAAATATCTTGTCGCGCAAATGCTAAGCCAAACCAGCGCAACGTAAACCCCTTGGGCGGAAAGCTAAAAGCCGTGTCTTCCGTGTTAAAAGCATAAAGAAAAATAATCCACAATGGAAAATGCAGAAAAACAAGCCCTGCCCACGCCATGATTTTTAGACCCCAAGGAGCTTTTTCTTTATAATGCATGGAAAGCCCCCAATCGTTTTACCAGAGCCAAATAAAGCATAATCAGCACAATAGGCACAAGGGTGAAGGCCGCTGCCATAGGTATGTTGCCAATGGTTCCTTGCAAGCTGTAAACCATGCCGCCAATATAATAACCAGGGGGACCCACTAGTTGCGGCACAATATAATCACCCAGCGTAAGAGAAAAAGTAAAAATAGATCCCGCCGCAATGCCGGGTATAGTAAGCGGCAAAATGACATGCCATAGTGTTTGGCGCGATGAAGCGCCAAGGTCAGACGACGCTTCCAAGACCGAACGTGGTACGCGCTCAATCGCTGCCTGAATAGGTAAGATCATAAAGGGAAGCCAGATATAGGTAAAAACTAAAAAACGCCCTAAATTCGCTGTTGATAAAGTGCTACCACCAATTGCTGGTAAAGACAAAAGCCCCTGTAAAATGCCCCCTAAACCTAAATGCTCTAAAAACCACTGGGCAACCCCCCCTTTGGCTAAAAGTAAAGTCCAAGCATAAGCTTTTACGATATAGCTCGCCCACATAGGCATAACCACCAAAATATAGAAAAATGCCTTTGCACCACCTTTCGTATAACGAGCCATATAATAAGCAATAGGAAAGGCGATAAGCGCACTAAAGATGGAAACTGCAATCGCCATGCCTAAGGTACGCAAGATAATATCAAGATTAGAGGCTGAAACCAGAGCGCGAATATTATCCAATGTAAAATCGGGCGCTACCGTCATAGTGAAATCATCAAATGAATAAAAAGCTTGAACCAATAAAGAAATAAGAGATCCAATATAAATAACAAAAAACCACAATAGCGGTGGAGCCAGTAATAAAATTAGATATATCCCCTTATGGTGGTAAAAATACCGCCCCATCCTTTGAGAAAGGCTAAGAGACTTAGTATCTATAGGGGAGGTTTGCAAAGAAAAATTAGTGCGATCCATCTGCAGCTCCCTGCGCCTTTATACTTTGCATAACTTTTCTTGAAAAACCGCAAGATTCTTCCGATACTGTACCCTCTAAGGCCACCATAGCAACGCGTGGCCATACAAAGGTAACCATTTCTCCTACTTGCAGACTTGAGGAATCAACTGTATTAGCAAGGGATGCCACCAAAGAGGCACCGTCAGGAGTCGCCATTTCGCAACGTGTTGTGGCTCCGTGATAATGGGCACCCAACAACCGCCCCTCTAAGGATAAAAAATCGTCTGATATAGCCTCCCCTTTGGCCTTTAGGTGAATGAATTCAGGGCGTAAAGAAAGCAAGCTAGGCATAAGCCCAAGCCTTTGAGCTAAAGCAGGTTTAATAATATTGGCGCCCCCCACAAATTCTGCTACAAAAGCGGTTTTTGGCCTTTGGTAAAGCTCTTGTGGGCTTGCCACCTGTTCAATCCGACCACGGTTAAAAACCGCTACTCGATCAGACATCGACAGAGCTTCTGTTTGGTCATGGGTAACAAAAATAAAACTGATTTTAAGCTGGCGTTGCAGATTTTTAAGTTCTACCTGCATTTGCTCACGCAATTTAAGATCCAAAGCACCTAACGGTTCATCAAGAAGCAAAATCGGCGGTCGTGTTACTAATGCGCGAGCCAAAGCCACACGCTGCCTTTGCCCTCCTGACAGTTGGCTAGGCCGGCGCCCGCCAAAGCCAGGCAAGGCGACAAGTTCTAATGCCTCTTCCGCGCGCTTATAACGCTCTTTTTTACCAACCCCGCGCACCATCAGTCCATAAGCCACATTGTCAAGCAAATTCATATGCGGAAACAGCGCATAATCTTGAAACACCGTATTCACCCGCCGCGCATAAGGCGGTAAATGAGCGGCCTTTTCCCCCAAAATCTGTATTTCACCTCCCGTCGGCCGTTCAAACCCCGCAATCAAACGCAAACACGTCGTCTTGCCTGAACCAGAAGGCCCTAGCATGGAAAAAAACTCCCCATCACCAATAGTCATCGATACACGGTCCACCGCGCAAACATCGCCATAATGCCGCGATACATTAAGAAATTGTATCGCACAACTTTCGTCTTGCATTTGCCGTTCAAGGGGCTGAGTGTCCGCTACCCCTGCATGCGAGGGTAGCGTCTTGGCTTGTAAAGGCGAAGTCATATCTATTCCCTCTATCATTGCCTGTGCCATGTTTTCTCCTTTTTAAATAGGCTTGCAACGCACGCCCATAAAAAACAACCAAACGGAGTTATAAAGCGCAGTTACCGCCCGCCCATAATCGCAATGAAATCTTGAGTCCAACGGCTATAGGGAACATATTTACCACCTTCTGATTGGGGGGTGCGCCAAAACCAAATTTTATCAAAATCATTAAGACCGTTATTTTTGCAGCCATCTGGACCCAAAAGTGGACTACCCTTACACGCGGCCAATACTACTGGTACTGAACCAAACCACGAAGCTACAGCTGCCTGCACCTTTGGGGTTAGAGACCAATTCATCCATTTGTAAGCGCAATTAGGGTGTTTAGAGCGGGCGTTCATCATAGTCGTATCTGACCAACCCGTCACCCCCTCTTGCGGAATAGTCGTAGCTACAGGCTGTTTATCAGCCTTCAAACCGTTAGCCGTATAAGGCCAAGCACTAGCAGCTACCACACCTTCATTTTTAAAATCACTCATCTGAACGGTAGTGTCATGCCAATAACGGTGGATCAATGGATGTTGGGCGCGTAAAATTTTAAGCACTGCCGCATATTGTGTTTCTGTTAACTGGTAAGGATCTGTTATTTTTAAAGAAGGATCAATAAATTTGAGATAAAGCGCGGCGTCGGCCACATAAATGGGACCGTCATAGCCTTGTACCCGCCCTTTATTTGACTTTCCATCAGGTAAAATTTGCTCTTTAAAAATTACATCCCAGCTTTTGGGCGGCGTCTTAAAAACATTCTTGTTGTATAATAAAGGATTAGGTCCCCATTGATAGGGCGTTCCATAAGCCTGACCCTTAACCACATACCAAGGCGCATCAATGAACCGCTTATCAATAGTTGACCAATTACTAAGAAGCTTAGTATTAATGGGTTGAACGTATTTACCATAAATCAACCGTAAAGAAGCATCACCCGAAGCGGTAACGAGATCATAATCACCCCGTGCCATAAGACTTACCATTTCATCTGAAGTTGCGACTGTCTTTAGATTGACTATACAGCCCGTCTCTTTTTCAAATTCGCTAACCCAATCATAAGCTGGGTCGCTATCACCTCGTTCAATATAACCAGGCCACGCTACAATAGACAAAGCCCCTTCACCCGCGCCAATTTTATTTTTGAGTTCAGCTTGTGCAGCCGTACTCGCCAAAGGCGCTACCAACAAAGCGACGCTGCTTACAATAGAAATATAAGTACGCATTCTTTCCTCCTTATCTTCTTAACATTCATGCCGCGCCATAATATGACGCGCCACACTATACTCACGAAGTGCTTCTAATGATAAATCTTTACCATAACCAGACATACGTAAACCACCATGAGGCATTTCGCTTACTAATGTAAAATGCGTATTGATCCATGTAGTCCCATAATCAAGGTGCCGCGCAATATACATCGCGCGGTTTACATCACGGCTCCACACGGAAGAAGCCAGCCCGTAAATTGAAGCATTAGCGAGCCCAATCGCCTCTTCATCGTTTTCAAACGAGCTAACGGTAACCACAGGACCAAAAATTTCTCTTTGCACAACCTCATCGTCGGGGTGGCAATGAGCCAAAAAAGTAGGTGGATGAAAAAAGCCTTTTCGTGGCACGTGTAAATCTGCCGTTAAATTTTCTATATGGGGCAAACTAGTAGCACGGGCTACAAAAGCAGCAACACGATCGCGCTGACGCGCATTAATTAGCGGGCCAATATCATTAAGATCATCATCCATCTCACCATAACGCATAGCGGCCGCATAGTGGGCAAAAGCAGCAACAAATTCTTTGTAAATAGATTTTTGTACGTAAAGTCGACAAGCAATAGTACAATCTTGGCCAGCATTATAATAACCATGAAAACAAATCTTTTGCGCCGTGCCCTCTACATCAACATCATCACAAACGATTACCGCCGCTTTACCGCCCAACTCTAAATGGGTGTATTTTAAACTATGAGCAGCATAACCCAAAACTTTTTGCCCTGTGCTAATATCGCCTGTTAAAGATACCATAGCCACCGCTTTATGCTGAGCAAGCTTTGCTCCCGCCATTTCCCCACCAACGATAAGGGTGAAAACAGAATCGGGAAGGATTTCCGCCAATTTAGGAGCCAAGAATAGCATAGAGAGCGGGGTCAGCTCCGAAGGTTTAAAGACCACCACATTGCCCGCTGCCAAAGCAGGCGCTATTTTCCAAGCCGCTAACAAAAGCGGGTAGTTCCAAGGGGCAATAGCTGCCACTACCCCGCGAGGGATACGCGTTTGCCAGCTCGTATGGCCTGACACATAGGCCGCCGCAGCCACCCCATTTTGGCAACGCACTGCGCCAGCAAAAAAACGAAAAACATCTGCAGCGGCGGGAAGTTCATCCTGAAAGCACTGCTTATAAGGCTTTCCACAGTTGAGCGCCTCAAGCGCTGCTAATATTGCGGCATGGTGATCAATCACATCTGCGATGGCTAAGAGATAAGCAGCACGCTTTTGGGGAGATACATTACGCCAAGTCTTATAAGCAGCGGCGGCTCTTAATACTGACTCATCAATTTGTTGAAAAGACGCTTCAGATAAAAGGCAGAGCAGCGTTTCGTCTTTGGGATTAATAAGAGCAATTTCTGGATCGCCGCCGCTAGTCTTTTGCGCTAGTTCAGCTGTTGCACTTACGCCATCTGCCTGATGAAAGTCATTGGATAAATGGTGGGGTTGCAAATATAGAGGAGATGCAAAACGCGGCGCAACGCCAATCTTTTGAATAAACGCCTCTACCTCTAAAGCAAGTTCCGCCCCGTAGGGCACCTTTTTTCCCATAGGCTACGCCTCCCAACGCATAACTTAGCCTTTTTTACCTTAAGCCCATTCCACGCCTTTTTCCATTCCGAAAAATAATAATAGCATTCGTTTTTATCGAATGATTAAATATGGCGTTGTTCATTCATCCTATTGCGAGCAATATTAATAAATGCCTCAAGAAGCGGGTTAGGTGGTGAGCCACGCCGCCACGCAAAGCCGATATCTAAGGGTTCAGTCGAATCAGCAATAGGGCGTGCTTCAATAATATCGCCTTCTAAAGACCAAGGCCGATACGTCATATCTGGCTGGATACTCAGCCCAGCACCTGTAGCAACAAGGCTGCGCACTGCTTCGACAGAAGCAGTGCGCAAAGTTACCTTGGGAACCAACCGGGCGCGTGTCCAAATTTTTCGGGTAAAATCCTGCATTTCATCCGCTTCCAACTCAATCATATCTTCAGCGACAATATCGCTTAAGGAAATGCTAGGCTTTTCCAACAAAGGATGAAGCGCTGGCAACCAAAGGCGGTGTGGCGAATGGGTGAGTGTTTCGGTATGCACGGCCCAACGATCTACTAAATTAGAAATGATCATCACTCCTACATCCACCTCGCCATTGATCAATAAATGCTCTAAAAAAATCCGCTCATCTTCTATCACTTTTATAGCAACATCGGGGTGAACTTGGCGAAAACGCAACATCAAATCAGCTAGGTAATAACCGGCAACAAGGCTTGTTACCCCTAAGGTCAATGTGCCCTGCAATTGTCGTGAAGCTGGGTGTAGACTTAATTTGGCATTTTCAATGGTAGAGAGAATAATATGGCTTTGTCGCAAAAATTGATTACCATGATAGGTCAGTTTCATCCCCCGCGCGTGACGTTCGAAAAGGCATACACCTAGCTCATCTTCTAATTGCTGAATAGCGTTAGTAAGACTTGATTGCGAGATCAAAATTGTTTGCGCGGCTAGAGCGATAGACCCGCTTTCTGCCACAGCAATAAAATAGCGAATTTGCCGCAACGTCATCATGAGTCTTCCCCTTGCCTCCTGTTTAATAGCTTCGCTATCCGTGCTCACAGCCCTTAGTGATGACAGAGGGGCGAAAAACACGCAATCAAAAAATCTTCGCCGCTATATAGCTAAGCGGTTTTAATGTGCTTTATTTTTCTTCCTTGTAAAGCTATGACTTTCCACAAACCCGCCCCACTTTTACATAACAAACAGGAGCAAGAATGAGACTTGGATTTTTAGGCACTGGCACCATTGCGCGCGCCATGATTGATGGCATTATAAAAGCCAAGCTTCCGATAAAAAAAATCACCGTATCGCCTCGTAATGAAGCGATTGCCCATGCGCTAAAGGCGGCCTATGAAACTGTGGCTGTCGCTTCAGACAATCAAGAAGTTGTAGATGCATCCGATATTGTATTCATCTGCTTGCGAAGTCAAATTGCCCCTGAAATTATGCAGGCTATGGAATGGCGTAGAGAACAAATCATTGTTTCTTTTTTAGCTATGGCTAACCGCAATGATCTTGAAGCTTGGTCTGGACAAACCGTTTATCGCGCTGTTCCCCTGCCCTTCGTTGCAAATGGTGAGCACCCAACTCCGCTCTATCCACCACACCCTCAATTAGAAACCATTTTTAATGCTTTAGGCGGCACAATTTTATTGGATAATGAAGCGCAATTTTCTCCTTTTATGGCCGCCGGCTCCCTGATGGGACTTTATTTTCGCATCCTCCGCTGTGCTCAAGATTGGTTAGTTGAGCAAGGCTTATCAACAGCTTTATCAGGACATTTTTTAGCACAAATGTTTTTAAATTTAAGTCATGAAATGCAAAAGAAAAAACCCGCGAGTTTGATAAAACCGGTAGACTTTCTAGCCCTCGAACGCGAATTTTCTACCAAAGGCGGCACCAATGAATTCATCGCCGAAAAATTCATTGAAGAGGGCGGGGGCAAAGCCATGCGCCACGCCTTTGACCAAGCCCTTTTGAAAATCAATGGCCACTAACCATGCCCCCCCCCAGCAAAAGAGTTAAACCTTTGAATTGGCTTTTAAGGTAAGAAGACGTTGGAAGAGCTCTTTTCGGTGCAGACCTGTGATTTTTGCCGCCTGCGCTGCGGCTTGCGCTGGCTTATATTGCTCCAGAAGTGTTTTTAAGAGCCTATCAATGGCTATCTCATCAACTATTTCTACCTCAGGTGAGGCACCAATTACCAAAACGATTTCGCCGCGAATACGTGCTTTTTCACTATAAATTTCAGCTAAATCCTTAAGGGCCATTTGGTCCACAGTCTCAAAGCGCTTTGTCAATTCACGGCAAAGTGCAACCTTACACTCAGGGCCAAAAATATCAAGCAAATCACGTAAGGTTTCTTGAACCCGATGCGGCGCTTCATATAGGATAATTGTAGTCTTTAATCGCCTTAGCTCCTCAAGGCGCGCGCGGCGTGCTATAGCTTTTGGGCTCAAAAACCCCGCAAAGAAAAACCCATTACTAGGCACACCGCTACTCGTCAAAGCCGCAAGCAAAGCTGAAGCCCCCGGAATGGGAATAATTTTAACGCCTGCTTGTCGCGCTTCTTCCACAAGCTTAAAACCCGGATCGGAGATAAGCGGCGTTCCTGCATCGCTAACCAAAGCCACCGCTCGCCCGTCATGAAGCATTGAAAGGATTTTAGATCCGCTAGTTTTGGCGTTATATTCATGGTAAGCTAGCATTTTTTGGCGAATACCATAGCGAGCAAGCAAAACGCTTGTCACCCTTTTATCTTCACAAGCCAAAAAATCGACCCCCGCCAAAACCGCCAAAGCGCGCAAAGAAATATCTAACAAATTACCAATAGGCGTTGAAACAAGATAAAGCCCAGCTTCAAGTGCAGGCGCGTGATACGTATATTGATCAATCGTATAGCTCTTGTTATCCATTAAAAAGGAGATCCTACCACCATATCAGCCAAAACCGCGCGCAATGCCGCCCTTGGATCTTCAGCCTTAATAATGGGACGACTCATGACCAAATGGGTGGCTCCGTTATTCAGAGCACAACGGGGGGTAGCAACGCGCTTTTGATCATCAATCGCGCTACCCGCGAGGCGTATGCCTGGAGTGACCAAAGCCATAGAAGCAGGCAATTTATCACGCAATTGTTTTGTCTCTAAAGCAGAAGCAACAATGCCGCCCATGCCCACCAATTTAGCTTGAGTGGCACGCTGTAAAACAAGATCTTCCACTGATTGATGATAGCCCACCGCGCTAAGGTCAACATCATCCATCGCCGTTAGAACCGTTACCGCCAATAAACAAAGCTCACTCCCCTTAGCGGCTTCTGTCGCTGCCAACATAGCATTGGGATAAGCATGAATAGTTGTCATATGGATGCCCATTTTAACGATATTCTCAACCGCGTGGCTAATGGTGTTTTCAATATCCAGAAGCTTCATATCTAAAAACACTTTTTTACCGCCTTGAATCAATTCAGCAGCAAAACCAAGCCCGCCCGAAAAAGCTAGTTGATAGCCAATTTTATAAAACACTCCATCCTCGCCCAATGTCAAGACAAGCTTTTCAGCCATTGTTACATTAGATACATCTAAACCGATAATCAAACGCTCACGCGCCGCTTGCGCATTTTGCGCAAGCCCATGTACTAGAGAGTTATGCATCAAAGCCGCACTCCAATTTTTTCTCAAGCTCTACCAAATCCGCAGAAAGAGACATCCCTTCTAGCTTATTTACAATTTCCTCAAATAAAACAGCACTTTCCGCTTTCAAATCTTCAAACGCCATCCCAATCTCCTATAAGTTTAAAACCACAGCCAATTGCTCAGCAATATGAGCATAAAGCTGTGCTTGAAAGCTGTGCGACTCTCTTAAAATAAGAGGTGTTCCCAAATCAGCCCCTTCTCGCAACGCTGGATCAAGCGGCACCGCGCCCAAAAAAGGAATAGAGTGAGTTTGTGCGGCTGTTTCTGCACCTCCTGCCCCAAAAATATCATAGCGCTTGCCTGTATCAGGCGCAATAAAATAGCTCATATTCTCAATCAGACCCAAAAGCGGCACCCCCATCTTACCAAACATAGCAACCGCTTTAAAAGCATCCACCAAAGCAAGATCTTGTGGGGTAGAAACAATGATCGCCCCTGATAAAGGTACCTTTTGTACAAGGCTTAACTGAGCATCACCGGTTCCTGGCGGCATGTCTACTATTAAAATATCCAAGGGTGCCCATTGGACGCCATGCAATAATTGGCCAATCGCGCCCATCACCATTGGCCCCCGCCAAATGATAGGCTCCTTTTCCTCAACCAAAAAACCCATTGACATTAGCTTTAGGCCAAAAGCCTCTAATGGATTAAAGCGCTCATCTTTCCTTAAATAAGGCTTCTTGTCTACAAGTCCGCATAGACGCGGCAAAGAAGGGCCGTAAATATCTGCATCCATCAATCCCACCGCCAAGCCACGAGCCTTCAGAGCCAGCGCTACATTTAGCGCCATAGTGGACTTCCCCACCCCGCCTTTACCCGAAGCAATAGCAATAATATGTTTGACGCCCGCAAGGGAAGCTTTAGTAGGTGCACGCTTTTTGTGGCCCAAAACTTTTTCCTCTTTCGTAGCGATTGAAGCCCCAATGGGTCGCTCAGCAGTCAAGCTCACCATCACGGCCTGAACGCCGGGCAAATCCATCACAATATTATGAGCGGCAAGGCGTAGCTCTTCATAAACAGAATGTTGGGATAGATCCTTGTCCGGCCCCCCCATAATGATAGAGAAAAAGACCTTTCCATTGGCAATGAAAATTTCAGAAACAAGACCAGCTGAAACAATATCATTGGGCTGGTCACAACCTTCAACTACATCAGGTGCCTTGAGAGTCCGTAGGGCGGCCAAAACCGCATCGCGATAAATAGCGGACACAGGGTTTCCTTTCATTGACTTTTCTTTTTTATCTAAAGAGAAACACACCTAGCGTCAACAACCGCCGCACAAGAATGTTAAACTGTAAATCCTAAGTTTAGCAAACCTTGACTCTAGCAGGCATTGGCCTTATAAAATCGCAACCCGTGAGAGCGGGCTTGTTCCAATCTTTACGAGCATCGCACGCAAGCCTTTTAAGGAAATTGTCTTGATGCTCTAGAACCAAGAAGGGCCGCACGCCGCGGTATTAAAATAAATGAAACGTACTTACCAACCCTCCAAACTTGTGCGCAAACGCCGCCATGGCTTTCGCGCCCGTATGGCAACCCCAGGTGGCCGCCAAGTTTTAAGAGCCCGCCGGGCGCGCGGACGCAAGCGTCTATCCGCATAATTTGCGCACCCTTACTGCTAAACGCATGGAATCATTTTAATGGGCGACAAGAAACGTTTTCGCTTGCGTAAGCGCGCTGAGTTTTTGGCTGTGCGTAAGGGAGAACAACGACGGGGGCCGTTTTTCCTTCTTGAAGCACGCAAGCAAGAAATAAACGCCGAAGATAATGAGGCTTATTCTTTGCGCCCTGCTCGTTTTGGCTTTACAGTCACAAGAAAAAACGGCAATGCTGTGATCCGTAATCGCATAAAAAGGCGGTTGCGGGAAGCAGTGCGACATGCATTTTTTGATCAAAAAGCCGCATCAGCACCCCAAGCCACAGATTATGTGATTGTGGCTCGTAAAAGCACATTAAACGCACCTTTTGCAGACTTAATAAAAGAATTAGAACGCCGCATCCGCTCGCAATAACGAGGATTGAGATACATGGAATATAATCGCAATTTTTTTATCGCCATAGGACTTTCCTTTGCTATTATGATCGGTTGGGAATTCTTTATTATCAAGCCTAAATTAGCAGAACAACAAAAAGTACAGCAAACCGTAGAAAAGGCTACAAATACGCCCTCCCATGCCATTCCCTCCACTGCTGCCGTGCCCCAAACAAGCGCTCTCACAACCTCACAATCACGTAAAGAGCTCATCGCCAGCACCCCGCGGATAACGATCAATACACCCGAACTCAGTGGATCCATCAATTTAGTAGGTGGTCAGTTTGATGATTTACGTTTAAAAAAATACCATGAAACCGTTGACCAAAGTTCTCCTGAAATTGCTCTCCTCAATCCCAACGGAACCCAATCCACCTATTTAGCAGAATTTGGCTTTACGGGCCAAGATCTACCTGCTGACCAATTGCCGCAATACAATACACGTTGGGAGGTAAAAGGTGAAAATACAGTCCTAACGCCGCAAGCCCCCGTGATGTTAGTATATGACAATGGCCGCGGCCAAATTTTCCAAAGAAAAATCGCGGTAGATGAACATTATATGTTCACTATCACCGACAGTGTGACCAATACCAGCACAAAACCTATAGAGCTTGTTTCCTACGCCCGCGTAGCGCGTGCTGCCCCGCCTGACCACACGAATGCAACCTATTTATTGCACGAAGGTATGATTGGGGTGGCCGGAAACACGCTTGAAACGGAAAAATATACTGAATTAAAGAAACTTGACCCCAACTCCACCACAGGGCAAAAGGAAATAGTATTTGAAAACAATGAAGGCGGCTTTATTGGGATTACCGATAAATATTGGGCGGTAGCAGCTATCCCCCCTCAAACAGAGCAATATACAAGCCGTTTTGTCTATTTTGATACCCTAAACACCCATTATCAATCCGACTTGCGTTCCAAGCCCTATGCGATTGCTCCAGGCCAAACGACAACCATCACTAACCGCCTTTTTGCAGGCGCCAAGCAGGTAGAAGTTATCAACGCCTATCAAAAATCCCTTGGGATCAACAAATTTGAACTTTTGATTGATTGGGGCTGGTTTAACTTTATCACTAAACCTATGTTTGCACTAATAGATGGCCTATATAAATTCACGGGCAATTTTGGGGTAGCAATCTTATTAGTTACAGTCATTTTAAAAGCTGTACTCTTTCCCCTGGCCAACAAATCCTATAAATCTATGGCTCGTATGCGCATGCTACAGCCCGCTATTACTGAAATTCGCGAAAAACACAAAGATGACCGCGTAAAATTGCAACAAGCGACTGCCGAACTTTATAAACGCGAAAAAATTAACCCGCTTGCGGGATGTTGGCCACTTTTAGTACAATTTCCTATTTTCTTCGCCCTTTATAAGGTGCTCTATATCACTATTGAGATGCGGCACGCACCATTCTTTGGTTGGATTCACGACCTTGCAGCCCCAGACCCCACCTCTATTGCTAATCTTTTTGGCTTGCTTCCCTATACGCCGCCCGCCTTTTTGATGATTGGAGCTTGGCCTATCTTGATGGGGATCACCATGTTTTTGCAAATGCGCATGCAACCAGCTCCCGCCGATTCCACACAGGCGATGATTTTTACTTGGATGCCAATTATTTTTACCTACACAATGGCTGCATTCCCTGCAGGGCTTGTTATTTATTGGGCGTGGAATAACTCACTTTCTATTATTCAACAAAGCATTATTATGAAACGCGCTGGAGCAAAGGTCGAATTATGGGATAATCTCAAAGGGCTTTTCCGCAAAAAGCCTAAAGAAGAGGCGTCCGAATAGTGTCATCTTCCCCTCTTTATAAATTTCCTAAGCCTTGGGTGTTTATCCGCTCTGTACCAAGTATGAAATTTCTACCACCTGAAGGACCCAGCGAAATTGCTTTCGCTGGGCGTTCAAATGTAGGAAAATCTTCACTTATCAATGCTCTCGTTGGGCATAAAGGCTTAGCGCGCACTTCCAATACGCCAGGTCGCACCCAAGAACTCAATTATTTTGTTCCAGCCGGCTATAGCGGTATGGGCGATGATTTGCCCCCCTTTGCCTTAGTGGATATGCCGGGCTATGGCTATGCCCAAGCTCCCAAGCAGCAAGTTGTTGCTTGGACCGAACTAGTCTTTACCTATTTGCGCGGCCGGACCACCTTAAAAAGAGTTTATGTTTTGATCGATTCCCGCCATGGCATCAAAAAAAACGATGTTGAAATTTTGGATTTACTAGATAAAGCCGCTGTCTCTTATCAAATCGTTCTTACAAAAGCTGATAAGATCGGTGCCACACCCTTGATTAATTTACAAACGGCAACCAAAGCAGCCATTGCTAAGCGTCCTGCCGCTTATCCTGCTTTGCTCACCACATCTTCCCATGAAGAAATAGGCATTGAAGCTTTACAAACTGCCATCCTTGAAGCCGTCAACTAAAGGATGATACTGCCCACATCCTAACCTATGTGTGATTTTAAGCTGTAGTTAAGCTTCTTTTGGCATAAGAGATTAAGTGAAATCATAGATCAAATGGCTTTAAACGATGCTGACGCTCTTCCATTATCCCATGTCTTCTCCTTCTCGCTTTATTCGGCTGCTTCTTCACGAATATGATCTTCATGCGCATCTACTTGAAGAATATGAATGGGCGCGGCGGCGTGAATTTTTGGCGCTTAATCCAGCGGGGCATCTGCCGGTTTTGCTAGCAGAGCGAGAGGTACCCTTAGCAGGAGCTTTGGTAATTTATGAATATTTAGATGAAACGCGGGGTGTTCTACGACAGGAACAGAGACTTTTCTCAGAAAACCCCTTAGAGCGCGCCGAAGTCCGGCGCCTTGTTGACTGGTTTTTATATAAATTTGAAAGTGAAGTCACGCGACCCATTGTACGCGAAAGAATTTACAAACGCGAAATGCCCCTCGCCATTGGTGGCGGAGCACCTGATTCTCAGATTCTGCGCCACGCACGCGCTAATATTCGCCCCCATTTGAAGTATCTTAATTGGCTGGCAGCATCCCGCGATTGGTTGGCTGGCAAAAGACTTTCTTACGCCGACTTCGCTGCCGCCGCTGCCCTTTCTGTCCTTGACTTTATGGGGGAAGTAGAATGGAATGACTATAATGCTCTACGCGAGTGGTATATGCGATTAAAATCGCGTCCTAGCTTTCGCCCCCTTCTTTCTGACCGTATTCGCGGCCTCGCCCCAAGCAATCATTATACTGATCTAGATTTTTAATAATTATGACAATGCCTTATAGCAAAACTTTTTTATCTCAAGATGAGGGTTGTTAATTAACTTATCCAAACAGGAAAATGCGCTTTAAACATAGCGGCAAATTCTCTAGCCGCTGGATCAGAAAGGAAGAGCAATGCGAATTGCGATTATGGGTGCCAATGGACAAATGGGACGCGCCCTTTTAAAAGCCGCTACCGCAAATGGGTTCACAATTAGCGCTGCAGTCGTAAGAACAGGCACAGCCCTTGTCGGTGAAGACATATCTCTTCTAGTCGGTAGCGCGCAAACAGGGGTTTTAATTAGTGATGACCCCTTAGAAGCGATTTTGCAAAGTGATGCGGTTATTGACTTCACCACCCCAGCGTTGAGTCTGACTTATGCTGCTTATGCCGCCCAAGCACGCATTGCCCATATTATTGGTACTACCGGTTTTACCACTGCACAAGAATTAGAAATTGCCGCCGCAGCCCGCCATAGCCCTATCGTAAAATCGGGAAATATGAGCCTTGGTGTCAACCTTTTGGCGGGGCTTGTTAGACAGGCTGCCGCCTTACTTGGTCCAAATGAGTTTGATATTGAAATTTATGAAATGCACCACCGACGCAAAGTGGATGCACCATCTGGGACCGCGCTCCTTTTAGGTGAAGCAGCGGCACATGGCCGCGGAACAAATTTAACCGCAATCAAAACTGAAAGCGCGAAAGGGATACGCCTTAGCGGAGCCATTGGGTTTAGTAGCGCACGAGGAGGAACGGTGGTTGGTGATCATAGCGTAACCTTTGCCGGAGAAAATGAGAGACTTATCCTTTCTCACTTTGCTCAAGATCGCGCTATTTTCGCTAAGGGGGCGCTATACGCAGCCCGTTGGGCTGAAAAACAAAAGCCTGGACTTTACACAATGATGGATGTTCTTAATTTAAACGACAAACCCTAGGAGGCGCTATGTCCCGTATTCTTGTACTGGTTCGCCACGGACAGAGCCAATGGAATTTGAACAATCTATTTACTGGCTGGCGCGACCCCGACTTGACACAAAAAGGTCACGAAGAGGCCAAAAGCGCTGGACAAAAACTGCACGCTTTGGGTCTTAGATTTGATGTAGCTTTTACCTCCATGCTACAAAGAGCTCAAACCACTTGCACCCATATTTTAACACAAATGGGCCAAGAAGACCTTAACCCTATTAAAGATATAGCGCTCAATGAACGCGATTATGGCGCCCTATCTGGGCTTAATAAGGATGACGCCCGTAAAAAATGGGGGGAAAAGCAAGTACACATTTGGCGCCGCTCCTATACCACGGCTCCGCCTGAAGGCGAAAGCTTACGCGATACAGGGGCGCGGGTGTGGCCTTATTATCTTCATACCATTCAGCCACATCTTTTACGCAATAAAACTGTTTTGGTAGCCGCCCATGGCAACTCTTTACGCGCCCTTATTATGGCCCTAGAAGGGATGACACCAGAACAAATCATGGAAAAAGAGATAGCAACGGGCGTGCCGCTTATCTATCGCCTACATGCTGATTCAACAATCCAAAATAAACAATTGCTCACTTAAAAAGGCTTTTTAAGATGCCTAACACACAAAAATAACCCCGGCCCGTCAAAAAGGACCGGGGTTAAGCCTAAATAATGGAAGTGTGGTCGGTTTTAAAACTTAAAGGCAACACCCACGCGAACATCGTTACTACTATAAGTAAAATCGCGCCCAAATGTATCTTTATCTAATTTTTGTTTGCTAAAACCATTGTAGCGATATTCAAGCCGCACAAGAGAATTTTTGCTAAGCGCATAATCAAAACCAGCGCCCAGCGTATAACCAACTAAAGTTTGACTAAGATCAGGACCAGCGCCGCTGTCTGGCTCAGCGTAGTCATCAAAGGTCTTTTGTTTTTCATCTAAGCGTGTATATGCTACACCTCCAGCAATATAGGGCAAGAGCCGATCTGCTGCGAAACCCAAACGAACGCGTGTCGCCCCAAGCCATTTTTGTTGTACCGTGATATCTTCATTCAAGTAAAAGGGCTCAGGTGGAGGCGCTTGATCAGGAGCTGTCGGTAGCGCAAATTTCCTATTAGCCTGCCCCTTAGCTTGAGAAAAGCCCCAATCGGTTTCTACACCAAAAACGAGACCGTTATTGGAAACGACATTATATCCCGCAAAAACTCCACCAAGAAAGCCATTTACTTTTGTAGAAAAGTTCCCAGTTGGTGCAGGCAAACCCCCACCGTCAAGAGAAAACTGACCCCAGCCATTTGCTAATTCTGCTCCTAAATAAAAGCCCGCCCATGAAAAGGCAGATTCAGCAGGCACTTGCGGTGGCACAATAACCGCTGGCCTAGATGGCGTAACAGGTACAATCACATCAGCAGCATCGGCTGTTTGTGCTGAAACAGCCAAAACCATTGCCATGGTTGATGCACCAATAAAATATTTCAATCGCATAATATACTCCCTTGTAAAATGCACAATGCGTACACTTGTAAACAAGTAGGGCGCTTGAACTTAATGGTAGTTGCTAAAACACAACAGTTGGAAATAATTAGATAACAACTTAGTATTAAAAAGATAATCGATATGGCAAGTTGTTTCACGGAGACATTAAAAATCTGCCCATGGCTTACGCGAATTAGCGATAATGCAGGTGGTAAACTCAGAAACAACTATTGCCCAACCGAAAGCTATTTTTGATAGACCAATGGTAATATGGCATCTCGTTATATCGAAAACCCTAGCAGCCGAATAACCCTTGAAGCGATAAAAAATAAAGGATAATCTCAAAAAAGGCTAAAGCCCGGACAATTCCCAAATTTTTCACTAAGCGTTTGATTTTATTGGCGCTTGGTGCCCAGAAGAGGACTCGAACCTCCACACCTTGCGGCACAGGTACCTGAAACCTGCGCGTCTACCAATTCCGCCATCTGGGCAATATTTATTTATTAAGCAAGAGGTAAGCATCTGTCAATTGACTTGACAAAATTACATAAATCTCAATGTCGCCTGCCATGCTAAGAACAAAGAGCGAAAGCAAAAAAAGAGCCGCTATGCAAAAAGCCCCATGAAAACCATGGGGCTTTTACATAGCTACTAAGATCTATCATACACAGACCAAAGAAAGCGAATGTTTTTCATCCTACCTAGGTAGAATTAGAATTTAAAGGCTACGCCTACACGAACGTCTTGGTTTTGACTTCCGTATTTAACCTTAGTATCAGCTTTTGTGAAGTTAAATTCTTTATCACCAAAATCTGTGTAGCGGTATTCAGCCCGTAACAACACGTTATCAGCAACGGCAAAGTCTACACCACCACCGATGCTAAATCCAACCAAGGTGTTTGAAACGCCACTATCTGTTGCATCCGCTGTTACATATTTATCCTGCAAGCCGGCATCTTTGCGGGCATCTGCAGCTGACTTAGGGTCAGCTCCTGCACCTGGACCAGCAACAGCTTCATCATGCGCTTTAGCATCTGCGGTTACGGATGTGTAAGCAATACCACCAGCAATGTAAGGCATAATGCGATCTACTGCGAACCCGAGACGTACACGCGTTGCCCCAGCCCATTGTTGAGTAAAGTCAGCGCCACCTTTTTTGGTAGCTTTGAGAACACGAGAAACATCAGCCTCCGCGGAATCCTTTGCCTTCTTATCTTTACCATTAAGGTAGTTCTCTAAACTCGTTTTATCAGCTTCTGGAAGAACAAATTTATCAACAACTGCCTTAGCTTCCTTATCTTTAAATTTATAATTATCTGTTACATCCTTTGGCGCAAATGCTACAGAGTTTTTCCCTGCTTGTCCTATAGTTAAATCTGTTTCAACACCAAAGATAAGACCGCTGCCTAAGTCAACGTTATAGCCAGCGAATGCGCCGCCAAAAATATTGCTAGAAGCAGACTTGTCATCGTTTGTCTTGTCTTTATCAGCCTGTAAATTATTATTGTTATTGCCTTTATTGCCTTCGTCCTTCTTGGCATCGGTTTTGACACCACTTTCATCACTAAATTTCATCCCTCCTTGAACACCAAGGTAAAATCCTTCCCATGAAAAAGCAGGCGCCTCAATCACTTGGCTAGGTTGTACTTTTAAAGGTGCTATTGCGGGGGCTGGAGCAACAATATCAGCTGCATAAACTGAAGAAGCGCTAACTAACGCGGCTACAGAAACAGAAAGAGCGGTAATAAGTCTCATATTTATATCCTGACTGCTAATCAATTATTGATACAATACTACGTACATCATTTTAAAAAAGAAAGCTGTAATAAAAATGCAACATAAAAAAAATTTGGAAAATATTATAAGTTTGATTCAGGGATTACAAAAAGCTGTTGGTATAATAGTGAAATAATTTAACTTTGGAAAACCACATCCATTACGCTATGACATAGATAAAGATACTAAAAAATAAAATAAAACAATATGTTATAAACTTTCTCCTTAAATCAATTTATAACCAGAATGTTATCATTTTCATAGAAAGCTTTTATTAACTCTATTTCCTTCTTCCTGAACAGTATCTTCGATACAAGCTATTTATAGCATTACAAACGAATTAAACCTCGTGCGCCAAACCCGATGTTCGCTAAAAAGCGTTTGCCCACTCCACATTAAAACACACAAGCAGCTTATCATCAAAAAAGCTTCAAAACCATGCGATTTAAGTAACCATTTAGCAATAAAAAGATCGCCACGAATTTGCCAAAATCCATTAAAATTAATATATTTTAGCCATTTTAGCGGCGCTTTTCCGCCTTTAACGGATATAGGGTAATAAATTCTGCCCATAATTGGAACATAAATTTTTCTCAAGCGTTCTATTGTACGGGTCAGCTGATGGCTAAGAGCGGCCCAAAGTCATCTATTAGGAGACAAAGCATGGAACGAACGCATATTACCCGATTCTATGAAGCTATGTCTTGGTCCGCTGTCTTTGCGGGTCTCGTTACGGCGCTTTCTGTAGCAATCACCTTTTCTTTTCTTGTCATGGCGTTAGGGTTATGGCAAGTCGATCTTTATTCTTCTTCGCCCTTTTCAGGCGTTTTCACATCTATGGGTCTAGGCTCAGCAATTGTACTCGTTTTGGGGCTGGCGGCTGGCGGCTTTGTTGCGGGTCGCTTAGCGGGGCGTGCGGGTGTTATCCACGGCTTTTTGGCTTGGGCGCTCTTCATGCTAATTGTCACTATTCAAACATCCATGTTGCTTTCTTCCGCCGCCCATTTAGGAGCGAAAACTGTTTCAAGCGCAGCATCAGCCGCTGGTAGCGCTGTAAGCGGTCTGGCAGGAACTGCTGGAGATGCCCTTTCTACCTTGGGTGAATCGGCTGCGCAGATCTTTCGTGATAGGGATGGTAACGCTATTGATTTAGATAAATTGCGTGGCGATTTACGCAATGCTTTAGCGCAGAGTGATTCCCCTGCTCTCAACCCTGATTATTTGCAACAACAATATAATTGGGCAAAAGATGAGATCACCGACGCCGCAAAAGCCATGGCTAATGAACCTTCAAACTACCAAACCATTTTAAAAAATCTTGCGCAAAAACTCAAAAACCGTGCCAGTATAGTTAGCAAAAATATTGACCGCGACGATGTGATTAACGGCCTTGTTAACAACGGAATGGACCGTGCTCAAGCAGAAAAAACCGCTGATCGCGCCATTAACCTTTACCAAAGCGCTGACAAGAACATTAAATATGCCTTAAACCAATTTTCAGATAAAACTGACCAATTGGCCGCAGGTATCCATAATGCTGCGGAAAGCGCCCGTGACACAGCTGACCAAGCGGTTTCCACCGCCAGCAGTATTAGCTGGTGGGGCTTTATAGCTAGCCTTATTGGCGCGCTTGTTAGTACTATAGCTGGCTATTTTGGCCAAGAAAGCCGTCGGCAAGTTTCAACCCTCGCCTAATCTAAGGTAACTAAAAATTTAAGCGGCCCTTTGGGCCGCTTTATTATTGCAATCGCAGTAAAAATACTACCCTTGAGGAGCCGTACCCGCCAGAGCAATATAATGAACCGATACAACCCTTGCATGGGGAAAGCGCAATTGTTTGACTGGATTAAACTGCTCCAGCACCAGTTCTTTAGCATTATGGCTAACAAAACGCTTTACATAAGCGTGAGGCGCAGAATGTTCATCTATCAAAATTTGTGCCACAACATAATCACCACGCACAACGCGGCGCTTTGGATCAACATAAACGATTTCACGGTCACTATAGCGAGGCTCCATCGAATCACCACTAACTTCCACGCCATAAGCGCCGTTAGTAGATGATAATTGCGGCGGACACAGAGCACTATATAAAAAATTGCCATTTAGGATGAACTGCCCATCCTCACCCGCCACCGCCTGCCCATAAACGGGAATCATAGCAGTTTGATTGAAATTTACAGGCCCCAAAAAAGACCCGTTAGCTGGCTCAGAAAAATTATGAGATAAACACGCCTCTACCCCCTGCGGTATGGCTCCCTTTTGTGTAAGTGCAATTCGCTCAATGCTTCTGTTCTCTGTTCGGCCCGCCGACGCAGCACGAGCGTCTTCTTGGATATATACCATTAATTCACGTATATCCATGCGCAGAGCGCGAGACAACAAGTCTAATTTATCAGGCCTGAAGGTTTTTTTGCGTCCCACCAAAAAATCACGAATAAACCCACGTTCAAGTCCCACCTGAACTGCGGCTTCTACGGGGCCCATCCCCGCAATCCTTAAACGCTCTTCAATAATTTTCTTTAATTTACCCATGACCCTTCACAAAATTTTACCCAAAAGTGCAATAGTTGTAAATTTACGCTTGAATAGTTGTATTTTTCTGCGTATATTTCCAACTATGGGACAGTTGTTAGCTCTACCATAGCTATTTTTGCTTCTGCATACAAGCTGTATAAATCAATAGAAAGCTATGTATAGCTTCATGCAAGCAGTATTTTTTCTTTCTTAGAAAGGATATTTCCAACCAATGATCTTTGGCCCCATTATATAGGAGTTTATCATGAGGCAGTCACCTCGCACCGCTGTTATAAAACAAATCAGAAAACGCCGCGGCCGCCCCCGTATTGAAGGAAAAACACGTGAGCCTAACGGCCGCATTTCGCGCGCTAAAGCGCAAAGAGAGCCTATTGATCTTCTAGCCATTAAAATGCGAGCCAAGCATCATAGTCTCTCCTTAGTAGATGCCAAAAACCCGCTTGCCGCAACCTATATTGGTCGCCTCTACCTTAAGGGCTATGAAGAGGGGATAAGTCAAAATCAATATGACGCCGCTCAAAAGTATATGGCTCTTTATCAGCAATATTTGCGTGCTAAGGGCTTGCCTGGTGCCCACTATGAAAATACTGGTTGTCCCGTTGATGAAGCCACACATTTAGCTCTTATTAAACAAACAGAAAAGAAATGGAAAGCCGCACGAGACTGTTTGCGAGACGCGCAGTTTGATAACCCTGGAGAAAATATTTACGCCGCCATTCAATATCTTATCTTAGAGGATCGTACCCTACCGCATCTTTTAGGACCCTTACGCATTGCGCTTAATCATCTTCACCGCCATTTTTTCTTGACAGAAGCTACGTCAAAAATATTAAGTGACCATTAGATCATGACTGGAACTGTGTTCAAATTTGACGCAAAAACCAAGATGCATCGGAAGTTTACTTATTTCACCCCTCCCCGCCTTTCTTAACATTTAGCAATAGATAAGCGGGGCAAATGATTAATAACTTTATAAGGATCAAAACTTTGCATGGCAAAAAGCCCTTTAGCGGCAGTCCGCCCGCAAAAACAGCAAGAAGATCAACCAGTACGAAAAATAAAATCGCGAAGCAAAAGCTACCCTACTCCGCTCCTTTTATCCGCTCTATTACAAGCCGCCACACATGCGGGTGATGAATTAGGCTCTGAGGGCTTGGTTTCTTATCTTAAGCACCAAGCCCTAAAGAACCCTAATCCCTTTATGACTTTATTAGGGAAAGCTCTACCTTATCAAGCAGAAGAAGATAAAGCTGATAATAGCAAAATTGAAAAGATTGAACTGATCCCCCTCTGCCCCCATGAAATAAAAAACCCTTAATATCTTGCTTGTACACATAAAGCAAAGCGGGGAAGCTACCTATTTGTAGACGCAAATTTTGCCCTCTCTTCAAGAGGCTTTCATGAGTATTGTCCAAATTGCCCTTATACCAAAATTGCTTCCCCTTTTTTCTGGGCGTGCCGATGTTCGCGTAGCTTGGGGGGGGCGTGGTTCAGGGAAAACGCGCTCTTTCGCTTTAATGAGCGCTGTAAAAGCTTATCAATACGGCAAGGCGGGTCTGCGCGGCACAATTTTATGTGCCCGTCAATTTCAAAATTCTTTGGAAGAAAGTTCGCTTTCGGAAATCAAACACGCCATTAGAGCCCATAGCTTCTTGTATAAATATTTTGAGATAGGAGAAAAATACATTCGTTCTCGCGATGGGCGCATTTCTTATAGTTTTATTGGTCTTGACCGCAATATCGCGAGTGTCAAATCCATGGGACAGATCCTTTTATGCTGGGTAGATGAAGCAGAGCCCGTGAGTGAGCGGGCTTGGTCAACCTTAATCCCCACCTTGCGCGAAGAAGGTGAGGATTGGAACGCTGAATTATGGGTCACATGGAACCCTTTGCGCAAAAACGCCGCTGTGGAAAAACGCTTTCGCGCTTCACAAAACCCAAATATCAAAAAAGCCGAGATCAATTGGCGCGACAACCCTTGCTTTCCGCAAAAACTTGAACGCGATCGCCGCGCTGATCTGCTTGAGCGCCCTGATCACTACCCCCATATTTGGGAAGGGGACTACCTTAACATTCATGAAGGTGCCTATTATGCCCGTCATCTCGAAGAAACGCGCCAAAATGGCCATATTGGCCCTTTGGAAGCCGAGCCCTTTTTACCCATACGCGCCTTTTGGGATATTGGTGGCACAGGGGCGCGGGCTGACGCCACCAGCATATGGATTGCTCAATTTGTAGGTAAAGAAATTCGTGTACTCAATTATTATGAAGCCCAGGGACAGCCCCTAGCAAGCCATGTCGCGTGGCTAAAAGATAATAATTATCATGAAGCTATAATGATTTTACCTCATGACGGTGCTACGCGCGATCGGGTTCATGATGTGAGTTTTGAAAGCGCCTTACGAACGGCAGGCTTTGAAGTAGAGATTATTGCTAACCAAGGGCTAGGAGCAGCAAAATTACGGATTGAGGCCGTACGAAGACTTTTCCCTGCTTTTCGCTTCCATGAAGCCAATACAAAAGCAGGGCGGGATGCTTTGGCCTATTACCACGAAAAACGCGACAAAGAGCGCGATATAGGCTTAGGCCCTGAACATGACTGGTCAAGCCATGCCGCCGATAGTTTTGGTCTTTTAGCAATTGCCTACGAACAACCAAATTTGGGTGATGCATCACAGCCACCGCCGCGCAAAAGATATGCAAAACACGCTTCTTCAACAACATCTTGGATGGCAGAATAAAATGAAACAAACAGATAATCTCGACAATTTAGCACAAACGCTGATTAGCTGGTTCCAAGAAGATATCAACCATGTAAGTGAATGGCGGCAAAGTGCGCGCGAAGACTATGCGTTTTATAATGGTGACCAATGGGATGAAGCAGATCTGCGCCTTCTGCGTGATCAAAAGCGCCCTGTTATGACCTTCAACCGTATTGCAATGCTGTCATCGGCTCTGAACGCAATAATAAGCGCCGTGTGCAATTTGTCCCCCGTAGTATAGGAGAAGCCGAAGCCAGCGAGCTTCTGACTGGAGCGGCCGAATGGTTTAGAGATCAAGCCGATGCAGAATATGAAGATTCCGAAGCATTTACCGATACAGTTATTTGCGGCATGGGGTGGACAGATACGCGGCTTGATTACGAAAATAACCCCGATGGGGAGCCCGTAATCGCTCGCCTTGACCCGCTTAAGATGGTTTGGGATAGTTCCGCTATCAAACCAAATTTGGTCGATGCTAACCGCCTTTGGTATATTGATGAAAAACCGCTAGAAGTAGCACGAGAAATGTTTCCTAACCACCATTGGTCAGAGCTTGACGCCTATTGGGCCAAAAATATCAATGGGGATTATCAAAGTGCTTACGAAGCGAATGTTAGCGATGCGGAATACAGTTTAAACATGCGACGCCGTATGGTTACCTTAGTAGAATGTCGCTGGTTTGAACGTGAACCCTATTTTAAAGGTCGCGATCCTCAAACAGGCGAAATACGCGAATACAGCGAAACAGAATATCAATACGCCCTTGAAAAGGCTCCTCACCTGCAAGCCGTGCGCCTTACCCGTAAAAGCGTACGCCGCGCTTTTTTAGGCAAAAGTCTCCTAGCTCCTCCCGATAAGCCGTTAGTGCCCTTTGGTCAACTGGGTTGGGAATGTATAACGGGTTATTTTGATAAAGGTAAAAAACTATATTATGGCATTGTCCGCCCCACCAAAGACCCCCAACGCTGGGCGAACAAATATTTCAGTCAAGTTATGTACCTCCTCAATAGCCAATCTAAAGGCGGAATCATGGCCGAACGCGGCGCATTTGATGATGACCGTCAAGCTGAAACCAGCTGGGCCCGCGCTGATACTATCACTTGGACAAAATCTGGTGCCGTTACCAGCGGTCGTATCCAACCAAAACCTACGGCACAATTCCCAGTTGGATTTTTCCAACTATTTAATGAAGCTAAGGAAGCAATATGGCAATCAACAGGGCTATCGCCCGAATTTGTTGGTAACCGTGAAGTTAACCAACCTGGGGTTTTAGAAGAACAGCGGCGGCAATCATCGCTTAATCTTTTAGCCACTTTATTTGACTCTTTGCGTCGCTATCGTAAACGTCAAGGTCAGATAATGCTTTATCTGATTCAAAACTACCTCTCCGACGGGCGACTTATCCATATTGTAGGTCAAGATAAGAAGCGCTATGTACCGCTTGTACGGGAAGATTTAGCCAATAGTGCTTATGATATTATCGTTGATGACGCACCAACAAGTCCCAATGAAAAAGAGCGTAATTTTGAAATTATCAACCAAATATTACCTCTGTTTAAAGACTATATGACCCCGGAAATGAGCTTGGATATCTTGCGTTATTCCCCTCTGCCTGCCTCCATAGTAGATCGCTGGATTCAAAAATTTCAACAAGCCAAAACAACACAAACCCAGCTACCGATAGACGCTGAGCCGCTTAACACACGCAATAGCTAAGCCGTAATGGATCACGCTTAATCTACAAAACACAACACTACATCAGGAATAATCATGGATAAAGAACCTACCTATACCCAAGAAGAACAAGACTATCTTGCAGCTCAAGGCCTTGAGATAGAAGCAAATTCGCAAACAACCTCCACCAAAACGAGCGATGAAAATGCGATAGACCCTACATCCGCGTCAGAAAATAAAAACGAAAATGAACCAAAAAGAAACCGCATGGTTCCACATGCTGCCCTGCATGAAGAACGCAGTGAACGCAAAAAAGCGCAATCTGAAGCCGCCATGGCTAAGGCTGCTTTAGCGCGGCTCGAAGAACGCTTCCGCCTTGCCCAAAGCTTGAATTTTAGCTCCACCTCCGCGGAATCACCGCCAGAAAATCGCAACCGCGACTTTACCGTCACAAGCCAAAATAGTACCTCTATCTCTGATCCCATGCCTGACCCCGAGCAAGACTTTTTCGGATATACCAAATGGATGGGGCGGCAGTTAGCCGAACAGCGCCGCCTAACAGCAGAAAACTTGGCTCAACAACAAGCCCAGCAACAAGCTGAAAGCTTGAGCGCTTATTTCCAGCAATCAGTTACAGAAGCCAAAAACCAATGGCCTGATTTTGATGAAGCAGCCAATTTCCTTTATCATCAGCGTAGCCAACAACTAGCAGCTTTAGGTAGTGCCTACCCACGATTCCAAGATCAAAACCAAATTGATTATCATATCGCCCAAGAACTCAAAGATCTCATAAACGAAGCAGCGCATAATGCCATTAACCCCGCGCAATTGCTTTACGATTTTGCCATCCGAGCTGGTTATAAAGGCTCCTCACAAAATCACCAAAATGACAAAGTTCTTGAAGATAGGGAGGATAGCACGCTCGCTCATTTTGAAGCGCGCCATAATGCCGCTAAAACCCTTTCCTCTCTCAATGGCGCCCCAGCTCTTGAACCTTTGTCCTTAGAAGCCCTTGATAGAATGAGTGATAATGAGTTCGCTCTTTGGATTAGTGATCCCCGAAACGAAAAAATTTTTCAAAAGCTAATGGGCGGATAGATCCTTTTTGCAATAAGTAAGCCGTGCCTGAACTGCTAGTAATTACGGTGCGTGCATTGCAATAGAGACCCAAAATCAAGCATTATCCCTCTAAATATGTTACGAACTTCGCCCCTCGCAGCGTTAAGCGAGGCGGTGCCTCCCGTTATGAGGCAAGCCTTTGGCTACGCTGGGAAGCGTTACTCTCCCCGTCCCCTGCCGGTCGCAGGGCTGCGCTCGCGGCGTTAAGCGAACTTTTTCCCAAACCAAATTAGGAGGCCAATATGGCTATCACAACCATTAGTGTCAACGACGCCCTAGCGGTTCGTTCATGGTCAAAAAAACTAGCTGCAGAAGTTTCTAAAGCAACGGCAATCGCTCCGTTAATCGGCGTTGGTAGCAATCATATTTTACAGCTGAAAGACGAAACGCAAAAGTCGGCAGGCGATAATGTTAGCTTCGGACTACGCGCCCAATTGATTGGCGAAGGTGTATCAGAAGGAATGAACCTTGAAGGTAGGGAAGAAGCCCTCACCACCCTATCTGACCAAGTACGTATTAATGAATTAGCTCACGCCGTACGCGTTAAAAATGAAGGTACTATAGATCAGCAGCGGGCGCTTTTTAATCTGCGTGTTGAAGCCAAAGATGGGCTTGTTGATTGGTATAGCGATCGTTTATCCTTGATGTTCTTCACTCATATGTGTGGCTATACTTCGAAGACAATGAATTTTGAAGGCCAAGATATCATTCTCAAACCGGTGCATTATGGCTTCAATGAACCGACAGCCCCTAGCAAAGAACGGCATATCATTGCGGGTAACAAAACAAGTGAAGAAGATCTCACCCCTGATGATGCATTTAATCTTTCTCTCATTGACAAAGCCGTAGAGCGCGCAAAATTAGCTAACCCCAAAATCCGCCCCGTTCGGGTAGAGGGCGAAAGTGTCTATGTACTCTACCTACACCCTACCCAGGTCACCGCCTTACGCACAAATACAAATGCCGGCCAATGGCTTGATATTACCAAAGCAGCTTATAGCGGCTCACGCTCCAAAAATCCTATTTTTGATGGGTCGCTCGGTATGTACAACGGGGTGGTTCTGCGTGAAGCAGAACACATAACCGTAGGGGTAGGAATAAAATTCCCCTATAACTCTCTTAGACATACGCGTCGGGCTGTATTACTAGGCGCCCAAGCGGGGGTCGTTGCCTTTGGACGTGATAGCGGCCCCACCCGTTATCGATTAGTAGAAGAGCTTTTTGATTATGAGCGCGAATTGGGGGTTGCTGCTAAGACTTTGATCGGAATGAAAAAAACCGTTTTCAAATCAACAAAGAGCTCCCTCGCTGCCCAAGATTTCGCCACAATTGTTATAAGCACTTACGCCGCACCGCTCTAAAAGCTGTGATCTCAACCATGTCGTTTCCATAGGGAAATGACATGGTTTCTCTCGCATATTTTGCAGCTTTGCACACTTTCCGCCTTAAGAATAGCATCTCTTTTAGCGATCCGCCCAATAAGAGGCAATCATGACAGAAAATATACCCCGCCCCCCGAGCAGCAACCTAAAGGATCCCTATCTTGAGTTTAAGGATCTTATAAATATTCTTAAAGATGAGATAGATGATATAAATGGCAACTATGAAAAACAAATTGAGCGTTATATATCTGATGCTATACGTTTTTGCGCCCGTGAGCCCTTTTATTTTAATGAAAGCCGCGACGTTTTTTTCATCGCATACCCTGGGCAAGATTGGTATGGACGGATTGATGAGCCCAATATAGCTGATGCCGTTGCCATTACCCACCTTTATCTGCAAACAAGCCAAGGAAACCACTTACTTGATCACAAAACCAATGAAGAACTAGAACTTCTTGGCGATAGCAATCCCTATATCGGTCCACACCCTGCAAATCAGAAGGGCGCCCCGCGCGCATATTGCGTTTTTAACCAAAAAATACGTCTCTATCCAACACCCGATACCTATTATAGAATCCGTCTTGTCATGGCACCGCGCCGCTTTACTGTGACAAACTCAGCTATTGCCAGCCCATGGCTTACAGAAGCTTCAGGACTAATCAAAGCGCGGGCCAAATACGAAATCTATAAAAACATCTTCAAAGATCCAGATCTCGCCGCTAGCGCTTATAGCGACTTCCAAGAAGAATTAAAGGCACTAATCCAAGAAACCTCGCGTCGCAAAGGACGTGAATCTATTACTCCAACCTTATTTTAGCAGGATAGGGATATGAGTTTTTTACCCATAGCTGAATATCGGCCGGATGTGGCCACCGCCAACACTAATTTTAGCGATGATATCCGCAATGTTTTGCCAGCTGATGGGAGCTATATTCCCATGCCCGGCTTAACTCCCCTATCCGCGCCCATACCAGAAGCGCACTTGAACTCTTTTGCAACCCGCACCTTAACTGGGGCGACTTTATTTTTCGCTGGTACGCCCGAAAAACTTTATCTCTTAGATAATACAGGCTTAGCATGGCGCGATGTGAGCAGAGAAGACACCCCCTACTCTGCCAATAATGAGGCACCGTGGTCCTTTGCTGCTTTTGGCAATTATATCATCGCTGTCAATAAAAACGATAGTCCCCAAATTTATCAAGTAGGTGCTTCCACCCGCTTTGAAAAACTAAAGGGCAACCCCCCACGCGCTGGCATCGTAAAAATCTGGGGGGATTTTGTCTGCCTGATGCAGCTTACTGATAAACCTAACCGCGTCTGGTGGTCAGGGCTCAATAATATTGAATGGTGGACACCAGGCCAGTATAATTGCGATTATCAAGACTTCCCTGAAGGTGGCATAGTGCAAGGAGCCATGGATGCCACCAATCCAGTTATCTTTTTGCAATCAGCGATTTATCGCGCCACCTTTATCCCTGGCTCTGACATCATCTTCAGCTTTCAAAAGATCCATACAAAACGTGGCGCGCGCTCATCCACCTCTATCGCTGGCCGTGGAAACATGGCCTTTTATGCCGACCAAGGCGGTTTTTTCCAAATTGATACCAACGGCACAATTAACTCCATCGGTTTTGAAAAGGTAGACCGTACAGTATTTAATCAACTCAATGCTAATACCCTATCAACCCTTTCAGCAGTGATCGACCCTTTCTATAACCGTGTCTATTGGGCGTGTGATTATGATGGCAACGGCACCGTGGGAGAGATCCTCGTTTATGATTGGGGGTTAGAGAAATGGTCGTCCATTCACGTGAATATTTTAGCAATCCTTCCCTTCTATACTTTAGGAAAGACCTTAGAATCCCTTGACGAAGTTTCTCCAAGTTTGGACGATCTTCCCTATTCACTTGATAGCAAAGCTTGGCAAGGTGGCGCCCCCCTCTTAGGAGCCATTGACCTTGATAACAAGCTTTGCAGTTTTACCGATCTGCCGCTTGAAGCCACACTTTCTTCGCCAGAAATACGCGCACCCAATGGAGCCATAACACGCCTACACACAGTTTACCCTGAATGTGATAGCGATGTTGTTCTAATTTCTATAGGCACGCGCCGCCTTAATAATACATCTTGCCCGATCTTATGGTCACAAGACTATAGGCCATCCCCCATGACCGGGCGGGTTTTATTGCACGCACGTGCACGCTATCACAAAGTGCGTGTCCGCATTCCCCCTCGCCATAAATGGAGCCACATTTCTGGCTTTGACATCCAAACCCGAAAATCGGGGATAAGATGAGTTATTCCATACACTTAACACACAACTGGCCGTCCGCGCGCCTCGCACCCTATGAAAGCGCCATCAGCGCAGCTATGGCGCGGCTTGCCGCCCGCTTTCCCGATGATATTAGCCCCATTTATATCGCCCAAGAACTTCTAAGCGGCCAACGGCAATTATGGCTTGTTTTAAACGAAAATGATGATTTTGTTGCCTTTCTCACAAGCCATATAGAAACAACCGCTCGCGGCCGCAAAAGGCTTTTTCTCTTAGAGTTAGCAGGCTATGGCGGGCTTAAATTAGTAAAACTTCTTTCAACCATAGAAAGCTGGGCACAAAGCCAAGCCATTGATGAAATTATCGCAACTGGCCGTTGGGGCTGGTCTAAAGCTATGCGAGGTCAAGGCTTTTGTCCTGATCTTATCCATTATAAAAAGGAGATTTCTCATGGGAAGCCGTCAAAAAGGCAGTGAAACCAAAACGAACCAAACCCAAAAATACGACCCGCCCGATTGGGCGCAAGGTGCTTTTCAACGTGCAGCCAAAGATGCAATAAATGCTTATAATCGCGGTGCAGGCGCCAATCCCTACCCCGGACAGTGGGTGCCTGATTTAAGTGATCAAACAAAGCGCGGGATTGATGCCGTCAACAAAGGGGTACAGCAATATGATAATAGCCATCTCAACCATTTATCCCAAGATCCCACAGCCAGTAGCGCTAATTTAGGCGGTCTCGCTTCTGGTGGTGGAGTCGGCGGAAATAAAAATTTTAATGACGCTTTACAAAACGCCCTTGATAAGGCAGCCACCCATATCAATAGTTCTCTTAGCGGAGCCGGGCGCTATGGATCTGGTGCTCAAAACGCTATTTTATCTGACCGCTTGGGCAAGATCACCAGCGATGCTTTGTCCAACCAATATAACCAAGATATCAACCACATGCTTGACGCTAACCGACAAATCGATCAAAGCAATCAAAACCAGCTAAATAGCAGCACCAATTTCTTTCGCGGCCAAAGTGATGCCGCTCGCACCGCTTTGGATGCTGGGGGAGCTGTAGATCGCAACAATCAAGCTAAAGCTGATGCTGAGCGGGATCGCTGGAATACAAAAGATAATAGCGATTGGAATCGTCTCAAAGCCTTTCTTGATGCTGCTCGGGGCGCAGCTGGTTCTTATGGAACCCGCACCACCCAAAGTACCACCAATAAAACCCCTGGCTTTTGGGATATATTTGATAAATTTATCAATCCAAAACGTTAGCTATAGATTTCAACCCATTTAACAACCTCTTCTCTTTAAAGAAAGCCAAAACGAGGAATTCTAATGAGTTCAATTTATGATTGGTCTCCCACAGCGGACCGCAATGCCAATGCTGATTCCATCATCAATTGGGAAGAAGGACAAAAACCTAGCACAGTGAATGATTCTGCTAGGGCGATGATGCAACGCATTCGCGAATATATCAGTGATCAGGGCGGCATAGCCATAAGCACAGGCACCGCACAAAAGATCACCCTTAATGCCCATTCTCCCGTCACCACCTATATAGATGGCATCAGTATTCGCTTTCGCGCAGCCTTCACCAATCAAGCGGATACGACGCTTAATTTAAATAGAGGGGGAGAAAAAAAGCTCTATAAAGCAGATACTTCAGGCGCTCAAACCCTTAAAGGTGGAGAAATACAAACTGGCTGCCTTTATGAAGTGGTTTATAATGAAAGCCTTGATAATGGTAAAGGCGGTTGGTTCTTAATGAATGCCACACCCCTACAACAACAACCTGCTATTCCTCCAGGCTATATCGGCCACTTTGCGATGCCATACACGCCATCTGGTTGGCTACCTTGTGACGGAAGATCCTATAGTCGCTTTGAATATAGCGCGCTTTTTAACGCGATCGGTACAATATGGGGGCAAGGCCCTGGAAACTTCTTTAAGGTTCCGGATTTTCGCGGCATTTTTCTCCGCGGGTGGGATAACAATCGTGGCATAGATCCAGGTCGCAATTTCGGAACCTATCAAGAAAGCGCAAATAAAACCCATACCCACATAATAAGTATTAAAAAGGGGGGAGAGCATAGACACTATCTCCCCTATAGCGGTGCAGTACGAACTGGAAACGGCCCATACACAACGGTAAACTCAGAAGGCACCCCTCACGATTCCACAGGCTTTGCGGGCGAACATACCCACGAGGCCACCGCGCAAGCGGACGGTATAAATGAATCGCGCCCTGGCAACTATAATTGCCTTTTTGCTATTAAGGCCTGATCATGCCCACAGATGACACTCCCTTCGCTATTTCTGGTATTAGTGACCCAAAAAAGATCAGAGTTTTGCTATATGCCAATGATCAACTTGCCCATGTGCCACTTTTATCACTTACTAAAACCTTACAAATGGAAATAGATGAGATAAAGAAAAAGATTGATGCCCTTAAAGAAGAAATAAAAGAGATCAACAATCACATAATCCCTAAATAAATCTACGTTGCCAAATAGTTCTTCTGGCCCGCCTGCCCCTTCCTCTATTCTCGTGAGAATGCTATGCTTTCCCCTCCCTCTTCGAAAATCCTTTTCTTCATTATTCCTTTTATTTTCATCCTTTTTGCTACTTTTACAGGCGGCTTTTTTTATGGCCACACAGTAGAACGCAACCACAGCCTGCAAAAAACTATAAAAGCCTTTGAAACCCGTACGCATCTTGATGAAAACACGCAAAATCTTGACCCATTTAACCTATGCCGCGCGCTTGGTGGATCTATAGAACCGTGCCGCAAACTTATGCAAGACCTCAAAGAGGCCGCCAGAACCCCCACCCTCGACCAAAAGCAATAGGGGCTCTGGAAGATCACACAACGTCTGTATCCTTTTAAGAGCATCTCGCCCTATTCATCATCATAGAATACCATGCTCGTGTGTTCCATCAACTTTTGCGTGAAATAATATCGGTATAAGAAACCCGCTAAGAAAAATGTAAAAAGGAATAAAAAGAACCAAAGAAGCGCAAAACCGAATATATTCGAAAAAGGACATTCACAACGCAGAGCGCCTACACGCTTATTAGAACCATCATAAATATAAGTTTTATTAAGCGTAAAGCGTGTCCTATAAAACTCGGCAATTATAACTACTATGATCAATAATATTAAAATTAATATATAAAATATAATCGCTAATGTAATGGCCTGCTCAGGGTAAATATAAAAAAAAATTATTAGCACAATATAGATAAAAAGCTCTGTGAGAAAAAAGCCTCCTAAAACAATACACGTAATAAGTAAGGTGTCCAATAAAACTTCACCAAAGCCTAATGAAGATTCGAAACGATAAACCTTCCCTTTAGTCGGCCCTTGCTTTGTGAAAGATGGCACCGTCTCTCCCTCAGCTGTTTTTTCTATATTCATAAAAATCTCCTGTAGAAAAATAAAAAGATTACTTTATATTATAGTGTTTTCGCACGTTGGGTTGTTAAAAGCAAATGAGTTTCGCTTGCTATTATATTTGGTATGAGGCGTATGCGACGTAAAATATCGTCAAATTCAATAATAGTCTGCACGCCAAGCTCAAGAATCAGATCAAATCGTCCATTAGTTGTATGAATCGCTTGCACTTCTGGCCACCCCGATAATTGGCTAGCAATACGCTCAGCATTATGGCGATCTACAGCAATCATCGCAATGCCACGGATTGGATCGCTATCCATATCAGCGTGTGTGATCACGCTATAACCTAGGATAAACCGGTTTTTTTCAAGCTTAGATAAACGCGCACGCACGGTGGCGCGTGCCACGCCCAATTCCAGCGCTAAGTCCGAAATACTACGGCGTGCATCCACTCGTAAAAGCTGCAAAAGCTTTTGATCCACAACATCCATATTACCCCTGCGCACTTGGCCTCCATTCACGCTTCCATTGCACACATCCTAGGCGGAAATCATTATGCATGTCTTAATCCTCTGACTAAGCTTTCTATCAAAACAGCCCTATATATTTAAGTCGTACACATTATGCCATAATAGAGAAAATATAAAGTTTCATTTACCAAATTGGCGAGGAATATATACTTTCTGAACAAAATGGCGGCTTTTTATTGCCATTAAATACCTCTATAAAATAAGAGAGAAATGCGATGGGTTTGAATAAAAATAAAGGTTGATGTCATGGATATTCGTTTGATTGGGGTGCCGCTTCAAGATGGATCGCGGCGGTTAGGTTGCGAGATGGGTCCCAGTGCCTATCGTGCCGCTAAATTAGACAAAACACTATGCGCACTTAATCACACGGTGACAGATATCGGTAATTTAAGCCCTAAAAATAGTAGCGAAGCCACACATACAAACCCAAAACTTCACCACCTACCCCAAATATGCGATTGGCTTGAAACCATTGCCGAAGCCGCCTATCACGAATCATCACGAGGATTCCCTATATTTATGGGGGGTGACCATGCTATGTCTGCGGGCACCGTTGCAGGGCTTAAACGCTATGCTGATGAATTAGGACAACCGCTTTTTATTCTTTGGCTTGATGCCCACAGTGATTATCATACCCTAGAAAGCACCAAGAGCGGCAATATTCATGGAACGCCCGTGGCTTACTTTACAGGAAAAAGCGGTTTCGGCCCCTTTCCTAAAATGGCATCGCCGGTACCAGAAAATCATGTTTGCCTTTTCGGTATTCGCAGCGTTGACCATGATGAAAAAATGGCTTTGAACCAAGCAAGTATCCAAGTATGTGACATGCGCAAAGTGGACGAATATGGCATAAGCACCCTTATTGCTCGCTTCTTAGAACGCGTTGCTGCTGCCAAAGGTCGCCTCCATGTGAGCCTTGATGTTGATTTCCTGGATCCTTCCATTGCCCCTGCAGTAGGTACCACAGTACCTGGAGGAGCCAATTTTCGCGAAGCACATCTTATTATGGAAATGATCTATGATAGTGGCTTAGCTACTAGTTTGGACTTAGCCGAACTCAACCCCTTTTTAGACGAACGCGGCAAAACCGCCATATTAATGAGCGATCTCACCGCCAGCCTTTTGGGTCGTCAAGTGATTGGCCGCGCCACCAAAAGCTATTGAGCATTATTCATATAAGTAACCACCATTTCAAAACCCTATTGAGAGATTAAGTATGATAGATCTTCATAAACGCAATATTGTGCCTTTTGTCAGCGTTGATATGATGATGCGTTTAGTCTTAACCATTGGAGTGGAGCGCTTTTTAAAAGAATTGGCGCATACAATTGAAGAAGATTTTGCGCGCTGGGAATCCTTTGATAAAACGCCGCGTATTGCTTCTCATTCTCCCAATGGAGTAATTGAGCTTATGCCTACCAGCGATCACTCTCTTTATAGTTTCAAATATGTAAACGGCCACCCTAAAAATATGAAAAGAGGTTTGCAAACGGTAGCAGCCTTTGGGCTTTTGGCTTATGTAGATAATGGGTACCCTATTTTGCTAAGTGAGATGACAATCCTCACCGCTTTGCGTACCGCGGCCACTTCGGCGCTCGCTGGCCGCTATTTAGCTCCCAAAGGGGCTCATACTATGGCGATTATTGGAAATGGAGCGCAGTCCGAATTTCAAGCTTTAGCGTTTAAAGCCCTGCTGGGTATCACTAGCTTACGTCTTTATGACATTGATAAAACAGCTACAGAAAAATGCGCCCATAACCTCACCAATCACGGTTTTACCCTTACGATGTGCTCAAGTACTGAAGAAGCTGTTTTAGGAGCCCAAATCATCACCACCACTACAGCAGATAAGCAATGTAACACCATCCTTACAGATAACAATGTCGGGCAAGGAATCCATATCAATGCGGTAGGAGGTGATTGTCCTGGAAAGACAGAGCTTCACAAAGACATCCTTTTACGTAGCGATATTTTTGTTGAATACCCGCCACAAACCCGTATTGAAGGCGAAATCCAGCAATTGCCTAAGGACTACCCTGTAACCGAATTATGGCAAGTTATCGCTGGTAAAGCCACAGGCCGTGAAAACGCACAGCAAACTACCTTGTTTGATTCTGTGGGATTTGCCACTGAAGACTTTTCTGCTCTACGTTATGTCCATAACCAAATAAACGCAGGCGACTTTTATACGGAATTGGATATGATTGCCGACCCTGACGAGCCGCGCGACCTCTTTGGTATGCTCATGCGCGCCGAGAAAAACCTCTACAAAACGCCCCACCCAACTAGATAACTAGAGGCGTCGAATGAGGCTCGACGTATCTTGACGGTTACCCCCTATGGCTTGAATATCGCTATAAAATTGATCAATCAAAGCGGTCACGGGCAAGCGAGCACCATTTTTCTTGGCCTCATCCAGACATATGCCTAAGTCTTTACGCATCCAATCCACGGCAAAACCATAATTAAATTCTCCTTTCAGCATAGAAGCGCCTCGGTTATCCATTTGCCACGAGCCAGCGGCACCCTTACTAATCACAGTAAGAACCGACTCCATATTTAAGCCCGCCTTTTGGCCAAACGCTATCCCTTCAGCCAGCCCTTGTAAAACACCGGCCAAACAGATTTGATTAACCATCTTACACAATTGACCCGCTCCAGCGGCACCTAATAAACGCATTAATATGGCATAATGAGAGATGATAGGCGAAATTTTTTCATAATGCTGCATGTCTCCACCACACATAACGGTAAGCCGACCACTTTCAGCCCCCGCCTGGCCACCAGAAACAGGAGCATCAATAAAACCAAAGCCCAAAGCTTGCGCCTCGGCCGCTAAAGTACGTGCAAGGGTGGCAGAAGTGGTGGTATGATCCACAAATACTGCTTCCTTTGCCATGCTCGCAAATGCCCCATCCTCACCCAGAGTAACAGCCAACACATCATCATCATTACCGACACAAGAAAAAACGACCGCCACATCTCGTGCTGCCTCAGCAGGCGTTGGCGCCATTTCCCCCCCATATTCAGAACACCATTTTTTTGCTTTGCTGGTTGTCCGATTATATACACGAACATGATAGCCTGCTTTCTGCAAATGACCAGCCATTGGGTAGCCCATCACCCCAAGCCCTAAAAATGCAATATTTTCCATGCTATGCTTGCTCCTATCAAACCACGCCCGTCGCTCATCTTATCACGGTAAGACCATAAAAACAAAAACACTTTAAGGAAAAATAAAAAAGGACAGAGACTACATATTACCCAACAAAGCTATCCTTTGCTTAGCAGTGTTTAAAAACAGGCGACCGCTTTTCCACAAAGGCTGTTAATCCCTCTTTGCGATCCTCAAATGCAAAAAGAGACTGGAAAAGACGTCGCTCAAAAAGCAAACCCTCCTGAAGCGATGTTTCTTCAGCACGCCCTACAGCCTCCCTTACCATCATCGCTACCGGAAGTGACATATTAGCAATAATTTGAGCACTGCAGAACGCTTCATCTTCCCATGTTATGGAATCTACTACCCGCGCCACCAATCCGCTACGTTCCGCTTCTTGAGCATTAATTAATCGCCCTGTTAAGCACATTTCCATAGCTTTAGCGCGCCCTACCAGTTTGGCCAAACGTTGTGACCCACCCATACCTGGCATAAGACCAAGCTTAATCTCAGGTTGACCAAACTTAGCATCCGAAGCGGCAATAATAAAATCACACATCATTGCCAACTCACAGCCACCACCCAACGCATAACCTGCAACAGCTGCGATTTTTGGCGTGCGCAAACTAGAAAAACGCTGCCAAGCAGCAAACCAATCAGCAAGATAAAGCTCTACAAAGTCAGCGTTTTGCATTTCTTTAACATCAGCCCCCGCTGCAAATACACTTTCAGAACCACGCACTAGCATACAACCAATATCACGGGACTGATCAAAAGCTTCTGCTGCTTCGATCAGTTCCTGCGTCAATTGCTGATTAATAGCATTAAGCGCCTTTGGTCGATTTAATTGGATGATCCCAACCCGTCCTCTTTGTTCCACCAAAATTGTTTGATACGCCATATTAATCTCCATCTAATTGGACTTTTCTATTCCTTCGGGCATGACTAAGAATTTCTCGCCTGAAAAAGACTGATGATGGCCGAAAAATCCTCTCCGCCATGGCCTTGTTTTTCATAAAGACCAAACAAATGCGCCGCCGCGGCTCCTAAAGGCGTATGGACACCCGCCAATAATGCAGCTTGCTGAGATAATAAGAGATCTTTCACCATCAAGGACATCGCAAAACCAGGCTGATAATCGTAATTAGCAGGGGCGCTTGATACAGGTCCAGGAACAGGACAGTTGGTTGTTAAAGCCCAACATTGCCCCGAAGATACTGATGCAACATCATAAAGCGCTTGATGCGATAGACCCAATTTTTCTCCCAATGTAAAAGCCTCGCAAACGCCCAGCATGCTAATACCCAAAATCATATTGTTGCAGATCTTTGCCACCTGCCCAGCCCCCTTTTTCCCGCAATAAATGATCCGCTTGCCCATAACGCCTAACACGCCCTGAGCCCGTGCAAAGGCGCTCTCACTGCCTCCGACCATAAAGGTAAGCGTTGCATTTTCTGCCCCCACCGTGCCGCCTGATACTGGCGCATCCAGTGTGAGATAACCACTCGTTTCTCCCAAATTATGCGCCATACAGGCGCTTTCCACATCAATGGTTGAGCAATCTAGTAGCAGCACCTCCTCTTTGAGAGAGGGCAAAATTTCCTCCCATACACTGAGCACATGTTTGCCGGCTGGCAGCATGGTGATAACGATATCAGCCCTACTTACAGCCGCGGGGTTTGACTCCGCAATCTCCACACCTGCCAGCGCCGCTTGGGCACATGCCGCAGACGAGAGATCCATCCCCACTACAGGATAGCCGGCTTTCACAAGGTTAGCGGCCATGGGACCCCCCATATGTCCCAACCCAATAAAACCAATCGTTTCTTTCATGACATACTACTCCTATTACCCTCTAGAGATCACGAGCGATGACGAGGCGCTGGATTTCACTTGTCCCTTCATAGATCCGGTTAATCCGCGCATCACGATAAATACGCTCAAGCGGAAAATCGTTCAGATATCCGTACCCCCCGTGAATTTGCAAAGCGTTTGAACACACTTTTTCCGCCATTTCTGAAGAATAAAGCTTGGCCATGGACGCCTCTACCAAGCAAGAATGACCCGCATCACGCAACAGCGCAGCGTGTAATACCATTTGGCGAGCCACCTCAATTTCCATTTTCATATCAGCCAACATAAAAGCCAAAGATTGGTGCTCAACCAAAAACTTACCAAAAGCGCGGCGTTGCTTTGCATAATCACGCGCAAGTTCAAACGCCGCGCGCGCCATACCAACCGCCTGAGCAGCAATACCAATACGACCCCCCTCGAGATTTGAAAGCGCAATCTTATAACCCTCCCCTTCCTCACCCAATAAATTTTCAGCGCTAATTTTCATATCAGTAAATGCCAATTGGCAAGTATCAGAGGCATGAAGACCCAATTTTTCTTCCACCCGGACCACATGATAACCTTCACTATCCGTAGAAACAATAAAGGCAGATATGCCATTTTTACCTTTTTCTCGAGCTGTCACCGCAAAAACAATGATAATATGGCCATTTTTACCCGAAGTGATGAATTGCTTTGCGCCGTTGATAATATAATATTCGCCTTCTCTGCGAGCGTGCGTCAATAAATTGGAGGCATCCGATCCTGCTTGTGGCTCTGTCAAAGCAAAACCGCCCACCCATTCACCACTTGCCATTTTTGGCAAATATTTTTGCTTTTGCGCTTCGTTTCCATATTTAACAATAGGAACACAACCAACCGATGAATGCACGCTCATAATTGTAGAGCATGAGGCATCAGCTGCAGCAATCTCTTCTAAAGCCACGGCATAAGGCACAAGACCAGTTTCGATACCACCATAGGCCTCAGGTACTAACATTCCCATGAAGCCTAAAGCTCCCAATTGTTTTAACTCTTGAAAAGGGAAACGCTTTTCCCGATCCCGCATCCCTGCCCCCGGGACTAAACGCTCTTGTGCAAAATCGCGAGCCATATCACGAATTTGCTGCGTTGTTTCATTTAAGATCATTAACCCCTCCCTCTATTTCCTGGCGCATAAGATAGCCTTAATGCGCTTTTGGTAGAAAGCGGGGGCGTTAATCATATTTTCTATGCTCCCCGCTACCACGACATCAGCACTTTTGACGCTTAACATATCATGAACCAATTTGATCGCTACAGCACCCAAAGTGGGAGCTACTACGCCCTTAAAATCACCATGAAATTGCGCAATAAGAACACGTGCAGCCCCTAAAAATAACGATGGCGTCATCTTTTTATCCATTGCCTCTCCCCTTTAGGTAACATCCCCAAAGAAATTACCCTTTACCTATCCTCGGAGGTTCTTTTTGCGGTAGCCTTCACTCTAAAACGATTTATGATAGTATTCCATAGCCAAATCGCTTAATATAGATGAGCGCTTTTGCCATAAATTAGGAGGCTTTTGGTGATCAAGCGAGATCTCATCGCTAAAACCTTTGTGCTTGATGCTTTAAAAGCAATCCAAGAAGGTCCCCGCGGCCGCCCAATAGATAAGGATATCTTAGCCCTTGCCCCTCTAACCCAAGACTTCGTCACCCCAGAAATCTATGGCGCCTTTTGGCTTGCCGCGGCGCAACACTTAGATGATGAATTTTTAGGGCAAGCAGCCCGTCCAATGCGATGCGGTAGCTTCACGCTTTTAGGACATGCAGTTTTGCATGCCAACAATTTGCGACAAGGGCTTGAACGCGCTTTGCGATTTTTAAAAATTACCCTCGATTCCCCCAGTGCCCGCCTTATTTATGAACACTCCCCCACAAAAAATTACAATCATAAAACACTCGCTTATCTAGTTATTGATAATGATAATGTATTATCAGCTTTTTCTTATCGCCTTTTACTTATCGTACTCTACGGAATTATGCGACTTTTACTTGGAAGATCTCTACCACTCACAGCGGTGTACATGCGCTGCCAAAAACCAACGCATACCAATGTCTATAACCACTTTTTTGATACCAAAGTCACTTTTGCAGCCGTACAAAGCGGAGCGGCTTTCCCTGCTTCTTATCTGAACCTTCCCGTGCGGCAAACCCCAGAAAGTTTGAAACAATTTTTACGTGCTGCCCCCGCTAATATGTTACGCCTTCACGACCTGCCAAAAGGTATAGTGCAACACATTGAGACACAGCTCGTCGAAAAAGACTATAAAGCTTGGCCAAGCTTCACAAACCTTGCACAAACACTCCACCTTTCACCCGCTACCTTGCGACGGCATTTAGCGCAAGAGGGTTATACCTATCGCCTCATTAAGAATAAACTGCGCTGTGCTCGAGCCCAAGACTTATTAAACCAAGGAGAGAATGTCGCCAATGTTGCAAGCGCTCTTGGCTACGAAGAACCGAGTGCTTTCTATCGTGCTTTTAAAAAATGGGTAAATGATAGCCCTGACCACTACCGTAAAACCTATCAACGCAAGGGTAAATGATAGATTATATGGTAGCGGAGGAGGGATTCGAACCCCCGACACAAGGATTATGATTCCTCTGCTCTAACCTACTGAGCTACTCCGCCATGACCCGCCATAATATCCAACAAAGACACTGGATGAATACGGGTTTTGTTGGGTGGGTATAAAATCTCTTCGTACTGGTGTCAAGCGCTCTGCTGGTTTTTATTACTCTCATCCATCCTGTTTCCCTACCAAATGGTACAGAGCACCCAGTTGCGTTACTACATTCTCAATAATACGGAAACCTGCATTTCTTCCCAAACTCATAATCGATTCTGGATGAAATTGTACCGCTGCCATAGGTGCCGTTTTATGTGCAATAGCCATAATTACTCCATCTTCACTACGCGCCGTCACACGAAAACAAGCCGGTAGATGTGCTTCGTCAGCGTAGAGTGAATGATAGCGGCCTACCGCCAATTCAGGCTCCAATCCCGCAAAAATCCCTTCTTTTTCTAAGATCTTAATACGCGAAGGCTTACCATGCTTAGGATATGGTAATTGTGCTAATTTTCCGCCATAAGCTTCAACCAAAGCTTGTAATCCCAAACAAACCCCGAAAATCGCAATACCACGAGCCCGCGCGCTTTCAATCTGCGCTGTGCAATTGAAATCTTTCGGACGGCCTGGTCCAGGCGAAAGTACAACCACAGATGGATTGACCGTTTCAAATACGCCATCCGTCACCGGCGCACGCATAGTTACCACTTCTGCCCCTGTCTGACGAAAATAACCTGCCAAGGTATGAACAAAAGAATCCTCATGATCTATGAGCAAAATCTTTACTCCATCACCCTTTTTTATATTATTTTTGCTATAAAAAGCCTCCTGTTTACAACAGGTTTCACGCAAGGCATCCAACAAGGCCGAGGCTTTAAGCCGTGTCTCTGCTTCTTCGGCCTCTGGGTCGGAATCATAAAGTAAAGTAGCACCTGCCCGTACCGAAGCGACACCCTTTTGAATGCGAACAGTACGCAAAGTAAGACCCGTATTCAGATCACCATTAAAATGCACCATCCCCACCGCGCCGCCGTACCAAGCGCGCGGACTCTTTTCATGGGCTTCAATAAAACGCATAGCTGCCAATTTTGGCGCTCCTGTTACTGTCACCGCCCAAGCATGCGAAAGGAAGGCGTCTAAGGCGTCTTTATCCTTGCGTAGACGGCCTTCTATATGGTCGACTGTATGGATCAGGCGCGCATAAAGCTCAATTTGCCGACGCCCTATAACCCGCACCGAACCGGGCTCACACACACGACTTTTATCATTACGATCCACGTCCGAACACATGGTAAGTTCGGCTTCTTCTTTTTCAGAATTTAGCAAGATACGGATCTGTTCACTATCGGCAATGGCATCTTCTCCGCGAGCTATAGTACCAGAAATCGGGCAGGTCTCAACCCGCCGCCCTGCCACGCGCACAAACATCTCAGGCGAAGCACCAATCAAATATTCCTCTTCCCCCAAATTTATAAAAAAAGAATAAGGTGAAGGGTTGATCTCTTTTAACTTTTTAGAAATCTCTGAAGGCTTTGCTCTAATGGGTTCAAAAAAATTTTGCCCTGGCACCACCTCAAAAAGATCTCCACAAGCAAAACGCTTCTTGGCCTCTTCCACAAGGGCGGCATATTCCCCTTGCGCATGGTCACTTGCAACCAAATTTTTATCGCATGGCGTGAAAGGTAGCACTTCACCCCCACGCGCCAAGCCTTGAGTGCTTTCGCCTTCATAGAAAAAATCATAAGAATCTCTATAAGCTTGGCCGGTATAATGATCAACGACATAAATGCTATCAGGCAAATAAAGCACCAAATCACGCTGCTCAGGGGGCCGCGGCAGTTGATAGGCAACAGGCTCTAATTGGAAAGCAAGATCATAACCAAAAGCGCCATAAAGACCAAGGTGACTATCCTCTTGGGAAAAGAAAAAGCTTTGCAAAAGGCGCAACACACTAAACACTGAAGGACGGCGAAGACGTTCTTCCTCACTAAAGCGCTGATCAAATTTTTTAACTCTTATATTCAAAAAATGGGGTGAAGATGCCCCCCTTTCTAGATATGCAACATCTGAAAAAAGCGGAGCAATCATGGCTAGCAATACAACCCCACGAGCGTTAAGCGCAGTGAGTTTCACATCTTGAGAATGACTTGTTACCACTAAAGGTGGATCAATAATCCCCGTATCCCAACGAGTATAACGCCCTGGATATTCGTAGTTAGAAGAAAAAATCGCTCCCCGCCGGCTATCCAGCCCCGCGATCAAGGTACTTAATGCACCCTCATAAAGAATAGATTCGCGCGTTCTTATAATGCGCAAACCGGCCGCTGTTTGATATTCGTGTTGCATTATTACCTTCTCCTATTCCCCATAGCGCAGCCATACACAGATCACGCACAAACACACGAAGAAAGCAAAAAGCCGCTTTATTCGCGGCTTTAATCTCCAAACAACACGCAAAGAGACAACCACTATTTGCGGCGACACCAACCAAAAAAATAGAGCGTAAATTTACCCATATAATTTTATATCAAATCCGAAAGTGACCGTCAATAAATAGAAATTTTCTAATTGAGACGACTATGGTCAGAGAAATAGGAAAAACAAATACCAGTAATACTATCAATGCTAATATTATCAAAATTAAATGCCACGGGAATACGTAAACTATGAACTGGTTGTATATCCTCTATTATGCCAGGACCAAATAAAAGGGCACTCCGCGCGCCTAGTTGCACCTCGTGCAAATAGATTGACGCATGCGAAGTTATAGCATAAATCTGAAAACCAGCGCGGCTTAAATCACCCATAATCGTTTTCTTATCCTCGCCTCGTGTAAAAGGAAGCTTTAAGCTTGCTCCACATGATAATTTAATCGTATCATGATCCAAAGGATCAAAAGTCATTTTATCTAAAATAACACCATCAGCAGCAAATAAAGCAGCGTTGCGGAAAATTGCCCCCATATGAGACTTATCGTTTATCCCGCACAAAACTGGCACAAGAGCCCTTTTCGGCATTGCCTTTAAAAACCCTTCCAGACTTGGCAAAGGCTCTCGGCTACTTACCGCCAAAATTCCACAATCAACACGAAACCCCACCAATTCATCAATCATTTTTTGGGTAACACAATAAATAGGAAAGGCTGTCCCCCTCTTTTCAAGCAATGGCATCATTTCTAAAAGCCGAGCTGCTACTATCAATAAAGAGCGCAAAGTAAAGCGATTAGAATCTAAAAGTGTAGCAATCGCTTCTTTACCCTCAGCAATAAAAAAAGACGTATCCTGATTTACGCCGCGCAGATGGCGATAAGCATTTAAGCGCGAATCATCCAAATCATAAATTGTCGTAATATCTAGTCGCATAAAACAAGCTTAACAAAATATGGTTAAAACTTTACAATAGTCGCGGCTCTCCTAAGCAACACCTAAAATAATAAAAAAATATTATGCTATTAATATGGATAAAAATAAACCATGGGTTGAAATGCAATTGACATATTACAACCTATGAGATAGTAATAGAATCACCGAGACATTACATTGTATCGGTTGCAGGTTTTTAGGTCCCCCGCTATTTCCTATGCCTGCAGTCCCCCGTAAAAGGGGGAAGAAAGTCCGGGTTCCCAATACCCGGACTTTTCTATATTTGACCCCTAAAATGCTATCACTAGCCTCTCTACCGTATGGTTAGTTATGGGTAAAACAATGGTTAAAAAAATATACTTATATAATAAGCCACGTTGATTAGAAAAATCACCGTGGCTTAAGATAAAGTTTTGAATGCCAATAATTTTATATAAATTCTTTTACTTTGGCGAGTGAGTCTTTTATGATGAGACTTCCACGTTTTTTATCAAGGCTCGCCTCAAGTACCTTTCCAGCAGCGATAATGGCCTTATCAACAGCCGCATTACGTACAGCTATCAGCACATCTTTTTCAGCTTGAGCGATTTTTTGCTCAGCGAGTTTTTGACGCCGCGTTACATATTCTGCTGTTTTTATATGCGCCTCACGGGTAAGAGCTTCAGCCTCATGCTGTGCTTGAGCGATAATATCCTGCGCTTCTTTCTCTGCTTCAACACGTTTGCGCTGATAATGAGCTAATACTTCTTGGGCTTCTTCTCGCAAACGCCGCGCCTCATCCAATTCATCACTAATTTTTTTAGCACGCTCGTCAAGGCTACGTACCACTAAACTCGGTACTTTGACAATCATTAAGATCGCGATAAAAATGATGAGACTAATAAAAGCCCAAAAAGAATCTGTCATCATCTGCTCCTATATGCGCCCCTGTTTAACAGCCGAACGCACGACTGCTGGATCCACAGAAATGCTACTCAAGGCTTCAACAATTTCAACCGCTGCTTCTTGAGCAATCTTATCAACACTTACCATAGCCTTATCGCGGATCTTACTAAGATACGCTTCTGCTTCTTGCAATTTTGTGTCAAGCATAATTTCTAAAGTCTGACGTTCTTTCACTGCTTTGGCTTTCGCTATTTCATGCGCGGTTTGAGCTATAACATGAGCCTTAGCACGAGCTTGAGTAAGTTCTTTTTCGTAGATCTCAATAACGTTATCAGCATCTTGCTTCATGCGAGCAGCTTTATCAAGATCTGCTGCAATGCGATCTCGCCGTGTTTCGATAACTCCACCAATGCGCGGAACAATAACACGCGCGATAAACACATAAAACAGCCCAAAGAAAATTAAGAGCCAAAATACATGCGAGCCAAAATAGCTAAAATCAAAAGGCGGAAAAACCCGCGCCCCCTGTGCTACCGTTCCTCGCAAAGGCGCGGCGACTGGTTCTGCAGAATCTATAGCCTGTGCAAAAGCGCTAGACACAAACATCTTGTTTTATCCTTATCCTTACTTTAAGCGACCGCGCCATAATCGCCATCGCGGTCGCTTGCCCGCTATCATGCAAATTCTACCGCTACAGCAGTGGAAAATTTTAGCATGTAGATACCAATTTATACTAGCCAGCCCGTTTGAAGAGGCATACAAACCAGCAAAAGGCAAAGGGCCCGCTTATAGGCGGGCCGTAAAATTAAACCGCAAACAACAACAACAAGGCAATAAGCAAAGAGAAAATGCCTAAGGCTTCTGTCACAGCAAAACCAAATACCAAACGTCCGAATTGGCTATCAGCGGCGGTTGGATTGCGTAAAGCACCCGAAAGATAGCTACCAAAAATATTGCCAAGACCCAAAGCTGTACCAGCCATACCAAAACAAGCAAGACCAGCGCCAATATATTTTGCTGCAAGCGCTAATTCTGTTCCTTGTGCTAAGTCCATATCATTCTCCTTTAAAACAAGATCGTATAAGTAAGAGGGAAACCCCACCCATTAATTAATGGCCTGGATGTACCGCATCATTAAGGTACATACAGGTCAACACGGTAAAAACATAGGCCTGCAAAAAGGCCACCAAAAATTCAAGTGCAGTAATAGCAACAGTCATAACCAAAGGCAAAACTGACCCACCGACACCAATTGCTCCCATACCTACAAGGCTAACAACGAACCCTGCAAAAACCTTGAGGGTAATATGCCCCGCCAACATATTAGCGAATAAACGAACCGAAAGGCTGATAGGACGCGAGAGAAAAGAAATAATCTCAATCATCATCACCAAAGGTAAGATCACAACAGGGACACCGCTTGGCACAAAAAGTCGTAAAAACCCTAAGCCATGCTTGAAAAAACCATAGATAACAACGGTTAAAATTACCAACATAGCTAAGGCAAACGTAATTACAATCTGAGAAGTCACCGTATAAAAATAGGGAAACAAGCCAAGAAAGTTAGCCACCAAAATAAACATAAATAGAGAAAAAACAAACGGGAAAAAATGCATTCCCTTACTACCCGCCGATTCTCGCAAGGTAGACGCGACAAACTCATAGGCCATTTCTGAAACCGATTGCATACGGCTTGGAACAAGCGCTTGCCGCGCCGAAGCAATAAAGAGAAAAATAGATGAAACTACTACCGCCAATAATATAAAGAGCGATACATTGGTAAAAGATAAATCTAAGTTCCCCATTGACACATGGATTAACTTAGAAACCTCAAACTGGTGAATCGGATCCGGACTATGTGATACCACCTTAACCTCATCTATTGGGACGTATCGTCCCCCTTATTATTATTTGACGCGCTAGTTTCATCCAAACGCTTAACGTTTTGTTGCCCGACCTGGCTTGGAGGAACATGCCCCGCAGCTCGCAAAACGTTCAAAATTCCCGCTGCAAAACCCATAAAAAGAAAAAATATCAAACCCCAAGGGCTTAAACCTAATATTTTATCAAAGCCAAGCCCCAACACAACGCCAACCACAACAGCCGCCAGAAACTCACTTGAGAGCTTAATTGCCTGACCAGCATTATTTGAGGCACTTCTAGCTTTAGGCTTTATTTTGCCTTTTGTCCTATAACCCTTGCGCGCTAAATTGGCTGCGAGGGTATGACGCCTTTGTTCAAGTTCTTCTTCCTGTTCACCCAAATGGGCAACCGTGTTTCCTTTTTGACCTTGATACCCAGCATCTTCTGTGACGGAAGGGACTGGCGCAGCAGGTTTCTTACTCTTTGCCATATCTTCACTCCTGCATAATATCAAAAGCCAAGACCTGACCTAATAAATTGGGTGCAACATATTGTGACATACGCCATTCGTCAAGCCATAACTTAACTTTGAACGCGCATTTTACAAGCTCTTGCTCTATCCCCGCTCTCCTGCCGTCTTATTGTGCTCCAACTCTAACAATTCACCTCTAAGCGATCTTATGCTAACGACCCTATACACGAATCAGGACAGCGCGAATCGCTCCCTTTATAGAAGAGGGCTCTCCTTCAAGACAACAAAAAATAAACGCGGAAATAGAGCCAAAGAACAGAAAGTATGTCTTACCCTTGCTCAGATGTGACCATATTTTTCACAGCCAGCGGTATACCTTCAACCTTTTGGACTGAAAAAACCGAAAGAACCATTAAGCCAAACGCCAATAGACCCGTTAAAACAGAACCGCTACGTTTTTTAGCCTTAACAAGAGTTGGTGCTAGATAAAAGCGCCCTTCTGGTGTATAATAATAGCCAGCATATTTAGGCATTAAGCAAAGCCGATTTGATAAAGCTGAATTCTCTTTGCCTTCATCCATCTTTTTCATCTTTGCACTTCCTATTACTTATTATTAGGTAAGCTTCTCACTCTGAAAAACGCCTCTTATCCTCCTTAACGAAAAGGCCTTTATTTATGGTTAAAACACTCAATAATAGTGTGCCCTATTGTAGGGTCCAGAATTATCACCCTGAAAAAAATAATTACTAATGCTTTTGGCATTTTAGAGGTTTTCCTTGCCTCAATCTGTCTTCCGCAGGACGAAAAATTATCTCCACGCCACTTGATAAGGTTGGCTTTGCCTTTTAGGCCTTGCTATAATTGGCGCTATTTTAGCTTATCAATTACCTCATGGCGATAGGAAGCTAGGCTATGCACAAGGAGAGTTTTCTTTACCTATCATTACCTCCAGCACGCTAAAGAACTCGGCCGCTTTATACGCAAAATTTTAATAATTCAACTTTGCATAAGACCCCTTAATGATTTACCAAGCAAAACACATTTTCTAAAAGCCACAATGAATAAGCCAACGCTCACGGTTCAGTATAAAAGCCTCCATCGTAGAATCCCCATCCCCTGCGCAAGCAGCTTCGTCAAATGGCAAAAATCCTACTTTTTCTAATACCCGTTTCGAGGCGAAATTATACGGCAAGCAAAAGGCATAAAGAGCTACTATTGGCGTAACCCGAAAAGCCATAGCTACCAAAAGTTCTGCCGCTTCTGAAGCATAACCCTTTCCCCAAAACGGTGCACCAATCCAATAGCCGACTTCATAATCGGTCTTATTTAACCGACAAGGGTGTAAATCGCACACCCCAATAAATTGACCCGTCTGCTCTAACGTTACTGCGTAAACGCAAAGGCCAATCTTACCTGCCAAAGCTTTCTGAAGAAAAATTTCTGCATCTTGTATGCGATAAGGAGCAGGGAAAGACGTAGTCGACTGCAGTCGCGGATCATTCGCCAATTCTGCCATAGGAATACAATCATCAATATGAAGACGCCGCAATAAGAGGCGGCGCCCTATCAAAACAGGGCAAGCAATCAAAGAAGCAGGATGCTGCCCGCTATCCACTGTGGACTTTAGACTATCGCCTGCATATGGCGTAGCATTCCCCTTTAACAAAAGAGCCTTTCGCTCATTAGTATTTTTGAGAAATTTATTCCTCAACCTCTCTCCATCCGCCTCAATAAATTCCTCATAAATCTGTCTGCTCATTGTATCCTCCAACGCAAATAGGGAAAGATGTTCCCATCTTTCCCTATTCTTTAAAGGCTATCGCCGGGATCCATGGGACACCGGCTATTTAAAGAGCATCCGGTCTACTCTGCGGCCCCTGCCATCGGAAGCACCGATACAAATGTACGCTTATTGGCTTTTGCGCGGAACGCAACTGTACCATCAGTAAGCGCAAAAAGAGTATGATCTTTGCCCATACCAACATTGTCTCCAGGATGCCATTGGGTGCCGCGTTGCCGGATAATGATATTTCCGGCAATCACAGCTTCCCCACCAAATTTTTTCACACCAAGACGTTTGGATTCTGAATCGCGTCCGTTACGCGAAGAACCACCAGCTTTTTTGTGTGCCATCGCTGTTCTCCTAAACCTTTCCACACCCACATAGGGCGGATTATCTCTTTATTACAATTGAACGTTGGGAAACCATAAAACCTTATGCTAACGCTCAATGTATCCTAGTTTAACTTACACGACAAGCTTACCATTAAAATAGGCCTAAAACCAAACTAACGGCCTTGTCCATTCCCTATTCGGCTGCTACTTCAACAGTTTTTGCTACCTTTTTCGGGGTGTTTTTTTTCGATTTTACGCTTGTACCTACGATCTCTACGATACGAATCGTACTTAAGTCTTGGCGGTGCCCGCGTGTACGCTTAGAGTTTTGCCGACGCCGTTTTTTAAAAGCAATAACCTTTGGCCCGCGGCTCTGTGCAACAATTTCAGCGCTCACTACAGCATTTTCTACAAAAGGCGCTCCAATTGTTGCTGTTTCGTCGCCGCTCACCAATAAAACTTGATTCAACTCTATTTTATCGCCAGCTTCACCGCTAAGCCTCTCAACGCTCAGCACCTGACCCACCACAACGCGGTATTGCTTGCCACCAGTTTTTACGACTGCGAACATTTTTATCCTTTCGTTCATCCAGTCTCCCTCCATAGGCCTCAAAGACCTACAAAATAGACTGTCTTTTTCAGTCCTGTTTCATAAATAAATATATAAGAGTGGTACCAGCCGAAAACGGCATCACACCTATGCAAGCGGAATTCTATGCACGGTCTTTTTAACAAAGTCAAGTAAACAACCAAAAAGGACTTGAATTTATAAAAATTGCTAGCTATTGAAGTTTTACTTAACTGCCACCGAGCGCACAACGGGTTCCCACCCTTTAGGAGAGATGGCTGAGTGGTTGAAAGCACCGCACTCGAAATGCGGCATAGGGGCAACTCTATCGGGGGTTCAAATCCCTCTCTCTCCGCCATTTATTGAGTTTACATAATATTAAAATATATTATTAAGAAATTATGATCTAAACCAAGCTATAGGTGCATTAGTAAATTATGTACGTACGCAAAAAATCAACTGTTTTTTGCGTATCTTTCAGTATAATAATAAGTCGCTACCATAAATGTTATAATAAGCCCTAAAATAACAATACCTCCCCAGCCAAATCGACTATAGATAAAGCCTCCTAAAGCCGACCCGATAGCGCCTCCTATAAAAAACACTACCATATAAAGACCATTAATACGGCCGCGAGCCTCCGCCCCTAAACTATAAATAATTTTCTGCCCAATAACAAGGTTTGTCGTTACGCCAAAATCCAAGCTTATAGCTGCAATGCACAATAGAAAAACCCCGATTTTTGGTGTAAAAAATATAAGTCCTGCAAGAAAAAAACATATGCCTACCAATAGCATAGCCATGCTAGTTGCCTGATAAAACAGACCCTTATCGGAAAGGCGCCCAGCAATAGGCGCAGCAAATATACCGGCCGCTCCTGCAAATGCAAACAACGCGATTTCGCCTTGCGAAAAATTATAAGGAGCTCCCATCAAAAAGAGCGGTGCTGTAGTCCAAAATAAACTAAAAGCGCAAAATAAAAATGCATGATAAGTGGCACGCCGGCGTAAAATGGCATGTTGCTTCCATAATTTAACCATAGACAATAAAAGACTAAGGTAATTATATTTTGAAGTTGGAATTTTAGGTGGAAGAAATAGAAATAAAATAAAAAATACAAATAATAAAATAGCCGAAGATACATAAAATACAATATGCCAAGACCAAAATTCTGCTAAAAAACTAGCAAAAGGCCTAGCTAACATAATCCCTGCCATTAAACCGCTCATGACGTTCCCAACAGTGCTCCCCCGCCTATCCTCCGGAGCCAAATAAGCAGCGTAAGGAACGAGGATTTGGACCGCTGAGGAGGCAAGGCCTATCAAAGAGCGCAAAAGCCATTAATGCGGAAAACGTTTGCGTTGTTGCAAATCCTAACAAACTGGCAACTGCCATAACCACTAAAAACAAGATAAGCTTTTTATTATTAACGATATCAGCAAGGGGGACAATGAAGAACAGCCCAACCCCATAACCTAACTGATTTAATGTGACAATTAAGCTACTGGATGAAGTTTCTACATGGAAAGTTTTCGCAATAAGCCCAACTAGCGGCTGGCTATAATAAATACCTGCCACCAAAAATCCACAAGATAATCCAATTATAAGTGTTATTATATTTAAAGAAGGGTAGGATCCGCTACGTTGATGCATATCGTTATTTGTCCTTATTGCTTCTATCCCCCATCAAGCTTACAAGGTAAAATAAATTATATTACATTCACAATCACACTTCTGTGAGATAATATTTTGGCTCTTTTCGAGGACAAAAAAGCCGCCCTAATAGGATCAGGGCGGTTATAAAATAATTGGTTGGGCAACCGTTACATCGGCGCAAACGTTCTCTTTATAAAAAAGCGGAAGCAGATGACTCATCATCACTCGCCTCGTACATGCACGAGAAATAAATCAAAAAAAATCCACACCATTCGCTCGTCCAAGTGCTAAGAGGCACAAGAATGCTCCCCGCGAAATGGGCCGTACAGAGCCTCGATATCTTGCAAGATATATTAAAGTTTTGATAACAAAAGCTACTCCTAATGCAACTTCAATTAGTAGCAAAGACAAAATAAAAAGACCACAGTACGAACTTAAGCGCTTTGGCAGAGCCAGAGCTTTGTCAAACACCACCATGTATCTTACAAGAGACTACGTCGCCACACGGCGCGCATGGCTATGCAATCAACTACCTGAACTCTTTAAATGCTATAACGTTATCGTTGCTAACAAACTCCCTCAAAAACATATTTGTTACGCGAGCCAAACAATTAAAACACGGACTTTAGTAGCCTGCAGCGCCACATAATACAAACACCACAGCTCGCGCCTTAAAAGCCGTCCTCTTATTAAATATGAAGATGTCCCAAAATTACAAATATCGACAAAAGAACAAAATCACTTACTGTAGGAGCATCTTTTGTCCACATACGATCCATACAAAATTCCCAGCCCCACAAAATATAAACATATTGCGCATAACGCCAAAAAATATACCAAATATTACATACTAATATATTTTTACAGAGATATGAATTTTAATTGCAAGATATAAACTTAAGTTATACTATGGTTAAGCGAATTATTATATTAATGCTAATGAAAGGAATGTGTATAATGAAAATTGTTCTTGCAAGCAAACTCCGCACCATATCAAGCAATGGAATTAGCCTAGACGCAGCAGGCGGCGGCGGCAAATAATACGAGAGTGGTGTGCTGGATTACACAGCGCACCACTCTTTACTCTAGCATAAAAATGAGGAGTGGGTCCGCAAGTAAACAGTGTGGAGGATATTCGTGAAATCTAAAGCGGTTGAGGTTCAACTTTTGGATCATGGTTTTGCTGTTATACAAGGCAATGATTCAATAATGAAAGGATTGAAGGAGATATTTTTAAAGGGCGAACAGTATTTTTCTCGTGATATTATTAAAAAAAACAGGATGTTGATGAATCTGGTGTCCGAGGATATATTAAAAAATTTTCAGAATACTCTCAAAGCCCGGAGCGTCCCGATCTTTGTGAGAGCTTCATCTGTTGGAAAGGCGATAACGAACTAGCTGGGGGAAGCTGTTCAGCAAGTGCTGTAGAACTGAATCGTGCTATGCGGCCAATTATCTCTGAATACACCTCTATCGTAAATGTAATTTTCCAGAAGCTAAAACAATGTCTCTGTAAAGATTGTGGCCAAGATCTCATCGCAGGAAAAATGTCTTATCTCCAATTAAATTATTATCGCCCATCTGATTATGAGCGGGATATGCTGCAAGATCCTCATGAAGATGGGCATCTACTCACAGTCCTGAAGCCAACGGCGCCTGGGGCCGAAATACTATTAGATAAAAATATACACGAATTTCATTAGAAGCTAACGAAATTTTGCTGATGCCAGGCAGTCTGCTAAGCTATATGAGCGGCGGCATCATCCCTCCCTTATACCATAGAGTTACAAATGATAAAACGACGCTTATTAGACAGTCTCTCATGTATTTTGTGAACCCTGACCTAGATCAACATATTGTTCCGTGGGTTTCTAGCCCGACATTTAATCACTCATCTCTTAGAACTATGGCGATTGAAAACTCTCAAAAATTCGGTCTACCATCCCTAGAACAGATAAGGTTAAAGTAATGAAAGTAGCGATTTTAGGCGGAACTGGTTTTTTAGGCTCGCGAATAACACAACATTTTTTAATGGCAGGTGCACAGGTGTTTTTATTAAATCGAGGCACACGCAAGATTGCAGGTGCCGATACGATTGAATGCGACCGAAATAAAGCTGCTTCTCTCTCAGCAGCTGCCAAACAAATGCCAGAACTTGACCTTCTCATTGATTGCTCATCCTACACTTTAGAGCAAACAAAACTTGCCCTTAATACTTTAGCCCATAGGGTAAACCACTGGGTTCATATTAGCAGTGCGGCTGTTTATTCCTCCCCAGCTCAGCAGCCACATAGTGAAGAGGATGCAATAGGTGGCGCGCCGGTTTGGCAGGCATACGGCCATCAAAAAGCAGAAATTGATCATTTCTTACTTTCAACTCCGCAAGAGTCGCGAATTTCCATTCTGCGTCCGCCCTACATTTATGGGGCAGGCAACGATTCAGACCGTGAAACTTTTGTCTGGGCTCGCTGTCGTCGTGGGCAACCTATTTTCGTACCAGGGAGCGGGACACTACCCATGCAGTTCATCAACGTAGACGACATCCCCCGCCTCATTCATGAATTGCATAAAATTAATCATTGTCTCCCTGTAGAAGTATTTAATATTGGCGCGCCTTCTAATATATCGCAACTTGAATGGGTGGAGGCGGTAGCTACAGCAGCTGGTTACCGCGCTAAGCCCCTTTTACTTGCTGAAATGGACCACAAATTAGGTGCGCTGCAAGCTAGAAGTTATTTTCCATTCAGAGATTATCCGTGTCATCTCAATGTCGACAAGCTTGTAAAACATCTACCAAATTTCGTTTTTTCAGTTTTCGAAGATAGTCTCAACGCATTATACAAGTGCACCAGCTTAGCACTTCTAGATAAAGGAAGTTTAGCTTCGGATACAGAAGAAGCTCTGCTAAGCGTTTATAATTCAGGAAGATAAGAATGCCTCAGATCCACTACAAAAGTTGTCGTATCTTAGTCTTTGATGCAGGCGATGCAGCAGGAATTGATTTTTATCAAGCCCTAAAATTATGTGGTAAAAAATATCATGTGATCGCCGCAGACGCAAATCCTTACAGATTAAAAATGTGTTTAGGAGATGATAAATTTCTACTACCTGATATTCGTGAGGATAATGAAAACTTCCTTAACGCCGTTCAGAAAATACTAAAAAAAACAGAGCCGGATTTTATTTACGCAGCCGATACAGGGCCAATTTTAGATTGGTTAGTAACAAATCAAGATAGCGAATTATTTAAAGGAAAAGTTTTTTTATCCCCCTCTGAAGCAATGGAGGTTTATGAAAACAAATGGCTCTCTTATCACTTTATGAAGCGTGCTGACGTTGTACTTCCCGAGACAATATTAATTAGCTATAGAGATGAGCTAAAAAAATTTCTAAAAAAACATGGCAATATATGGCTCAGAGCCACGCATGGAAGCGGCGGCGTTGGTTCTTTGCCAACTGCCAGCTATGAAATGGCATGTGCATGGATTGATCACGCTAACGGGTGGGGCCGATTTACAGCAGCAGAAGTACTGACAAAAAAAATGGCTACTTGGATTGGCATTTGGGCTAATGGCCAATTACTAGCTAGTCAGTCACGGGCAAGGTTATATTGGGAATATGCCAGCCTATCCCCTTCAGGTGTCACTTTTTAAAAAATAAAGGGGGAATTTTGGCAAAGGCGACCTCTGCTATGTTTTCGCTTGGCTTCTTTCATCCGGTTTCGAGGACAAAAAAGCCGCCCTAATAGGATCAGGGCGGTTATAAAATAATTGGTTGCGGGGGCAGGATTTGAACCTGCGGCCTTCAGGTTATGAGCCTGACGAGCTACCGGGCTGCTCCACCCCGCGACAAAACTTGAATAATCAGATAAGCTTTATATAAAGCGTTATAAGGAGCCACTCATGGATATAATTCATCTACTAAGAAGACAAATAGCTGTTTTAAGAGTATATCTTAAAACCTGCCCTACTATACCACAAACTGTTCCCTACTTGAATATCAAAACCACCCTATATCTGTAATAGATCAATGGATTTCATTCAGTCTGACATTTCAATAGTGCTATATCCTATGTCTTTTCCATTAGAGGAAAAGCATAGATATTCAATAAAGCTATTTTTAATAAAACCGTTCTGTTTAATACGCTTAGCAGACCTGGCAGCGACCTACTCTCCCGTGCCTTAAGGCAAAGTACCATTAGCGCTGGAACGTTTCACGACCGAGTTCGGAATGGGATCGGGTGCAGCCGCTCCGCCATAACCACCAGGTCGGCAAAGCGCATTAAACAAAGAAGCTGGTTTTTCAAAAGGCGTGGCATAAAAAATATGCCTTTATTCACTATGATGAACATAAGCAATAAGAACGATCAAGTCAATCGAACGATTAGTATCAGTAAGCTTCATGTGTTACCACACTTCCACACCTGACCTATCAACGTGGTCGTCTTCCACGGTTCTCGAGGGAATACTTGTTTCCAGGTGGGTTTCCCGCTTAGATGCCTTCAGCGGTTATCCCGTCCGTATATAGCTACCCTGCTATGCGGCTGGCGCCACAACAGGTCCACCAGAGATACGTCCATCCCGGTCCTCTCGTACTAGGGACAGATCCTGTCAATATTCCTACACCCACGGCAGATAGGGACCGACCGAACTGTCTCACGACGTTCTGAACCCAACTCACGTACCGCTTTAAATGGCGAACAGCCATACCCTTGGGACCTGCTCCAGCCCCAGGATGCGATGAGTCGACATCGAGGTGCCAAACAACCCCGTCGATATGGACTCTTGGGGGTCATCAGCCTGTTATCCCCGGCGTACCTTTTATCCGTTGAGCGATGGCCCTTCCACACGGGACCACCGGATCACTATGACCGTCTTTCGACTCTGTTCGACTTGTCAGTCTCACAGTCAGGCGGGCTTATGCCATTGCACTCGACGAACGATTTCCGACCGTTCTGAGCCCACCATCGCGCGCCTCCGTTACTCTTTAGGAGGCGACCGCCCCAGTCAAACTACCCACCATACACTGTCCTGGATCCGGATAACGGACCGCAGTTAGACATCCATGTCGATAAGGGTGGTATTTCAAGGATGACTCCACAAGGGCTGGCGCCCCTGCTTCAAAGTCTACCACCTATCCTACACATGTCGAAACGAATGCCAGTGTAAAGCTATAGTAAAGGTGCACGGGGTCTTTCCGTCTAACCGCAGGAACCCCGCATCTTCACGGGGAATTCAATTTCACTGAGTCTACGTTGGAGACAGCGGGGAAGTCGTTACGCCATTCGTGCAGGTCGGAACTTACCCGACAAGGAATTTCGCTACCTTAGGACCGTTATAGTTACGGCCGCCGTTTACTGGGGCTTCAATTCAATGCTTGCACATCTCCTCTTAACCTTCCAGCACCGGGCAGGCGTCAGACCCTATACGTCGTCTTGCGACTTCGCAGAGCCCTGTGTTTTTGGTAAACAGTCGCTACCCCCTGGTCTGTGCCACCCTCTAACGGTTGCCCGCTAAAGGGTCACGCTTCTTCCGAAGTTACGCGTGCAATTTGCCGAGTTCCTTCAACGTAGTTCTCTCAAGCGCCTTGGTATTCTCTACCTGTCCACCTGTGTCGGTTTCGGGTACGGTCTATATGTGGGAGCTATTTCCTGGAACTGCTTCACTGCAAGATCAATCCATTAAGACCTTACAATTTACGCAATCCGTCACTTCCCACAGGTCCACGAATATTAACGTGGTTCCCATCGACTACGCCTTTCGGCCTCGCCTTAGGGGCCGACTAACCCTGCTCAGATTAACTTTAAGCAGGAACCCTTGGACTTTCGGCGAGGGAGTCTCTCACTCCCTTTATCGTTACTCATGTCAGCATTCTCACTTCCGATACCTCCAGGAGCTCTCACGAGTCTCCCTTCACAGGCTTACGGAACGCTCCGCTACCACTTGCTTTACAGCAAATCCACAGCTTCGGTGTATGGCTTTAGCCCCGTTACATTTTCGGCGCAAAGACCCTTATTTAGACCAGTGAGCTGTTACGCTTTCTTTAAATGATGGCTGCTTCTAAGCCAACATCCTGGTTGTTTTGGGATCCTCACATCCTTTCCCACTTAGCCATAACTTGGGGACCTTAGATGGTGGTCAGGGTTGGGTTTCCCCTCTCCACGACGGACGTTAGCACCCGCCGTGTGTCTGCCAGCTATTTCTTCCAGGTATTCGGAGTTTGGTTAGGTTTGGTAATCCGGTGAGGACCCCTAGCCCATCCAGTGCTCTACCCCCTGGAGAATTCAGCTGACGCTCTACCTAAATAGATTTCGCGGAGAACCAGCTATTTCCGAGTTTGATTGGCCTTTCACCCCTAGCCACAAGTCATCCCAATCTATTGCAACAGATACGGGTTCGGCCCTCCAGTAAGTGTTACCTTACCTTCAGCCTGCTCATGGCTAGATCACTCGGTTTCGGGTCTAATCCAACGAACTGTACGCCCTATTCAGACTCGCTTTCGCTACGCCTACACCTACCGGCTTAAGCTTGCTCGTTAGACTAAGTCGCTGACCCATTATACAAAAGGTACGCCGTCACCCAGAACTAATCTTGGGCTCCGACTGTTTGTAGGCATTCGGTTTCAGGTTCTCTTTCACTCCCCTCGTCGGGGTGCTTTTCACCTTTCCCTCACGGTACTGGTTCACTATCGGTCATGCACGAGTACTTAGGCTTGGATCGTGGTCGACCCATGTTCAGACAGGATTTCACGTGTCCCGCCCTACTCTAGGACTTATAAAACTTCTACGTATACGGGGCTATCACCCTCTCTAGCCCGACTTTCCAATCGGTTCTACTTCTATTTTATAAGCCACTGGCCTGGTCCGCGTTCGCTCGCCACTACTAGCGGAGTCTCTATTGATGTCCTTTCCTACAGGTACTTAGATGTTTCAGTTCCCTGCGTTCGCTTCTTACACCCTATTTTATTCAGATGAAGATACCTTTATGAACGCTAGAAACTTAAACTGTCCCTAAAGACAGCTTATATTCCTAGCGCTCAAGGTGGGTTGCCCCATTCGGAAATCTACGGATCAAAGGTTATTCGCACCTCCCCATAGCTTATCGCAGCGTATCACGTCCTTCATCGCCTGTGCATGCCAAGGCATTCACCAAATGCCCTTAAGACACTTGATCGTTCTCATTGCTAATATTCATCACTGCCAAACTTTGTGCAAAGTGTGGCTAAATATCAGCAGAAAGACCAGCTTCTTGAGATATATTCGATGGTGCAGTTATCAACCAATCATCTGCAAAGGTTTGAGCTTTCCCTTGCGACACGCCTAAAGCAATCTTTCCTAATCTTACAACCAAACTCTAAACTAAAATTAGAAAATTTCTTCACTAACCCTAGCATAAACCCTGATACCTAAGACTAGAAAAAACCTAATACTATAACAAATGCTACAATATCAGACCTTCAGCGTCCGAACATATCTTCTATTCACGATTTCAATAGAACAGGCAGATCATCTAACGATAATCCGCAATATCTTACCCTTCTTCCATGTATCTTTTAAAGTTCAACCCCTCAAATTAACCACCACACCAATGATTATGGTGGAGCCGGACGGGATCGAACCGACGACCCCCTGCTTGCAAAGCAGGTGCTCTCCCAGCTGAGCTACGGCCCCATCTTCAGAAGCTTGCGCCCCTAATTAAACCATTCCTGGTGGGCCTGGGAGGACTTGAACCTCCGACCTCACGCTTATCAAGCGCGCGCTCTAACCAACTGAGCTACAAGCCCTAAGTCACAAGTCGCCCTAAACCCTGCCTTTAAGGCCAAGCTAAACAGCTTCATAAAAGCGCTCTAAGCTAACCTATAGGCTTGCGATACATGTCTAGAAAGAGAAACGAAGACGGCATGTCTGCCATATTAGTCTAGTGCTTTAGTTAATAGTTACCCACTAACCTATCCACTAAACTCTGTGTCTAATCAGAATGTAAAGGCTTATCATCCCTAAAGATAACAACCAATTCACACTCTTCCTTAGAAAGGAGGTGATCCAGCCGCAGGTTCCCCTACGGCTACCTTGTTACGACTTCACCCCAGTCGCTGACCCTACCGTGGTTGCCTGCCTCCTTGCGGTTAGCACAGCACCTTCGGGTAAAACCAACTCCCATGGTGTGACGGGCGGTGTGTACAAGGCCCGGGAACGTATTCACCGTGGCATGCTGATCCACGATTACTAGCGATTCCAACTTCATGCACTCGAGTTGCAGAGTGCAATCCGAACTGAGATGGCTTTTGGAGATTAGCTCGACCTCGCGGTCTCGCTGCCCACTGTCACCACCATTGTAGCACGTGTGTAGCCCAGCCCGTAAGGGCCATGAGGACTTGACGTCATCCCCACCTTCCTCTCGGCTTATCACCGGCAGTCCCCTTAGAGTGCCCAACTGAATGCTGGCAACTAAGGGCGAGGGTTGCGCTCGTTGCGGGACTTAACCCAACATCTCACGACACGAGCTGACGACAGGCATGCAGCACCTGTCTCCGATCCAGCCTAACTGAAGGTTCTTGTCTCCAAAAACCGCGATCGGGATGTCAAGGGCTGGTAAGGTTCTGCGCGTTGCTTCGCTTCGAATTAAACCACATGCTCCACCGCTTGTGTGGGGGCCCCCGTCAATTCCTTTGAGTTTTAATCTTGCGACCGTACTCCCCAGGCGGAATGTTTAATGCGTTAGCTGCGCCACCGAACAGTATACTGCCCGACGGCTAACATTCATCGTTTACGGCGTGGACTACCAGGGTATCTAATCCTGTTTGCTCCCCACGCTTTCGCACCTCAGCGTCAGTAATGGACCAGTGAGCCGCCTTCGCCACTGGTGTTCCTCCGAATATCTACGAATTTCACCTCTACACTCGGAATTCCACTCACCTCTTCCATACTCAAGATACCCAGTATCAAAGGCAGTTCCAGGGTTGAGCCCTGGGATTTCACCTCTGACTTAAATATCCGCCTACGTGCGCTTTACGCCCAGTAAATCCGAACAACGCTAGCCCCCTTCGTATTACCGCGGCTGCTGGCACGAAGTTAGCCGGGGCTTCTTCTCCGGTTACCGTCATTATCTTCACCGGTGAAAGAGCTTTACAACCCTAAGGCCTTCATCACTCACGCGGCATGGCTGGATCAGGGTTGCCCCCATTGTCCAATATTCCCCACTGCTGCCTCCCGTAGGAGTCTGGGCCGTGTCTCAGTCCCAGTGTGGCTGATCATCCTCTCAGACCAGCTATGGATCGTCGCCTTGGTAAGCCATTACCCTACCAACTAGCTAATCCAACGCGGGCTCATCCATCTCCGATAAATCTTTCTCCCTAAGGACGTATACGGTATTAGCACAAATTTCTCTGTGTTATTCCGTAGAGATGGGTAGATTCCCACGCGTTACTCACCCGTCTGCCGCTCACAGTAAACTGTGCGCTCGACTTGCATGTGTTAAGCCTGCCGCCAGCGTTCGTTCTGAGCCAGGATCAAACTCTCAAGTTTATGCTTTTGAAAATTTGATCGGCTTTTCTTGGTCTATCTGCTTAACCAAACCTCCGCAAAAATCTACCATAGCAAACCTTCGCTTCTATCCAGTAAGCAGACCAATCTGGTCACGCTTGAATCGACGAGAACATATTTACACACCAATCTAATCTTACGATTAAATCCGGTATTAACATCTTCTCTCGAAAAACGTGCCGCCATATTCTCTTTGAAGCTCTCGCTTCTGCAGACTATGCCGCCCACGTTTCTCTTTCTATCTATTCTATTTTCAAAGAACCAACAGACTTATCGTCCGTTCATCACCCGTTAAACTAAAGAAAAGATACCTCAGCAAATGCCTCAATCATCTCTCATCCTTCCGTCTAACCCCAAGAGCGCAACCCTCTGTCGCCAGCGGCGCCCCGCCCTCGTTGTGTCGCCATATAGCCCCCACACCACAAAAATGTCAACACCCCTTTTCCATTTTTTTCACTTTTTTCCAAAATATCACACCCCACCACCCCCCTAAACCATATCCTTCATTGAAGCATTGATCATACATAAAGGCTGGTTTATAATTTATCACTTCTTGTTTCTTACGCACTCTCCCTGCCCGGTTGGCGGAGAGCACCAAAAGAGAAACGCTCTTTCAATCTCTCTATGGTATTAAGCGTAGTGCTTATCCTAAAGGAGGATCGCATGCCTAATAGCCTCACCCGTAATCAAAGCCTTGTACTTAATACTCTGCTTCACGCAAAAGCTCCCCTTAGCGCGTATACTATCCTTGACCGCTTGCGAGGCGAAGGGTTTCGTGCGCCACTACAAGTTTATCGTGCGCTAGAAAAGCTCATCGAAAAACAGTACGTCCACCGCTTGGACAGTGCTAACGCTTTCATGGCCTGCGCTAAACCAGAAGGATGCACAACTGGGCTTAACGCTTTTATGATTTGCGAAAAATGCGGTCATGCGCGTGAAATCCCCGATACAGGCCTGCAAACGGCTATCAGCTGCCTTGCTCAAAAAAATGGTTTTTTACCGCAAAATACAAACATAGAAATACGCGGCCTTTGTATGCAATGCACAATAAAATGATCAATAAGACGCTTGAAACAACATAACGCTGCCTTTATTCTTTTAACAACCGGATGTAATACAATACCTAAAATTTATCTCCATCTTAAATGTCGTTTCTTAAGTTTTACGCAAATAAAAATTGAAAGCATAAAACCCATGTCTGAAACTACCTCTCTTCCGCCGCATGTACCTCAATCTTCTTCGCAAAAAAGTAGCCTCCGTAAAAACATTTTTTACACTATTCTCTTTCTTCTATTGATTACTATTGGCTGGTATGGCTTTCATTGGTGGACTACAGATCGTTTTATGATTTCCACTGATGATTCCTATATCCAAGGTGATATAGCCACCATAGCACCGAAGCTGAATGGCTATATCGAGTCCATACCTGTAACCGCAAACCAAGCAGTAAAAGCGGGGGATATTCTTTTTAAACTTGAGGATAAGGATTATCAAATTGCCTATCAACAAGCTCAGGCGAGGCTTGATACCCAAGAAAAAACGATACAACGCTTTGAAGCCCAAATAACTGCAGCACGCACCAGCTTGGATGAAGCGATATCGCAAAAAAAAGCTATTGATGCAGCGGCCAAAAATGCTTTTGCCATTCTAGAGCGGACTAAGAAACTTAATGCAGGCAATTTTGCCCCTCAATCTACCGTTGACAACGCGCAAACTGCCTATGACCAAGCCCAAGCTAATATCACCAGCGCTCAAGCCCGTATAGCTGCCGCCCGCGCAAATATCGCCGTGGTCGAAGCCCAGCGCAAAGAGGCCAACAGTCAAACGCGTATCCTAGAACTGGATCGAGATAAAGCAAAAAATGCCCTTGATCACACCCTTATCCGTGCTCCGTTTGATGGGATCATCGCTAATATTTCAGCAAAGCTGGGTAATTTTGTCACCAATGGACAACGCTTAGCCGCCCTCATTCCCAATAACAATCTCTATATCGAGGCCAATTATAAAGAAACCCAATTATCCAACCTGCGGCCTGGGCAACCTGTTTATATAACCATTGATGGCGTAAAAGGACGGCATTATACGGGAAAAGTTCTGTCTATTGCACCGGCATCAACCGCGCTTTTCTCTATAATTCCTGCGCAAAATGCCACGGGCAATTTCACAAAAATTGTCCAGCGCGTCCCTGTCCGTATCGCCCTCCCAAGCGAGGTTCTAAGCGATGGGCAAGCCCGAGCGGGGATGAGCGCAGAAGTCACCATTGATACAAAACCCCAATAACATAAGCCATCAATCAAGGCCAAAGCAATGCTTCAGACCACACAAAGTCCTGGGGAACCATCTATAGACGGCCGTAAAGTTATAGCCTTTATCGCCATGATTTTTGGCATGTTTATGGCCATCTTGGATATCCAAATCGTCTCCTCCTCTCTTGCAGAGATCCAAGCAGGACTTTCTGCTAGCTCTGAAGAGGCATCATGGATTCAAACCTCTTATCTAATTGCTGAAGTTATTATGATTCCTCTCTCGGGCTTCTTGGGGCGGCTTTTATCCACACGAGTTTTATTTTCACTCTCAGCTACAGGATTCACTATTGCCTCTATCCTTTGCGCCACAGCAACGAGTATCAATGAGATGATTATCTACCGCGCCATACAAGGCTTTATCGGCGGCGCAATGATTCCTAGTGTCTTTACCGCAGCCTTTACGATCTTTCCACCTTCAAAGCGTTCTATTGTTTCTCCTTTGGTGGGGCTCATTGCCACGATTGCCCCTACCATTGGCCCTACCGTTGGCGGATATTTGAGCCATGATTTTTCATGGCATTGGTTGTTTCTAATCAATGTTCCCTTTGGGGTGGCGGTCGCTATCCTTAGCTGGAAATTCATTGATTTTGACAAAGCAAACCACACTCTTTTTAAAAAATTCGACTGGTGGGGTCTCCTTGGCATGGGCGCGTGTTTAGGTTCATTAGAATATATTCTGGAAGAAGGACCACGGCACGAATGGCTTCAAGACACAAGTATTTTTGTTTGTAGCATTATTATGATCCTCGGCGGCCTTTTGTTCTTTTGGAGAGCCACCACCGCAGCAGAACCTATTGCTGACATTAGCGCTTTTAGAAATAAGAATTTCGCGTTGGGCTGCACCTTTTCTTTTGTATTAGGTATTGGGTTATATGGGTTAACTTACTTATATCCGATATTTTTGGGTAGCATACGAGGTTATGATTCGCTTATGATTGGAGAAACCATGTTTCTTTCTGGTCTCAGCATGTTTATTAGCGCGCCATTAGCTGGGATTTTGTCCACGCGTCTTGATGCGCGGCTTATGATGTTACTTGGTTTTATTGGCTTTGCTATTGGTACGTGGATGCCTATTAGCATTACCTCTGAGTGGGATTTTTGGGAGCTCTTTTGGCCACAAATCTTTCGTGGATTTTCCATTATGCTATGCATGGTACCCATTAACAACATTGCGCTCGGTACCCTTCCGCTTGATCAAGTTCAAAAAGCTTCTGGGCTGTTTAACCTAACACGGAATTTAGGTGGTGCCGTAGGACTTGCTGCCATTAGCTCCATCCTTACAAAACGCGGCGATTTTCATTATGCACGCTTAGCAGAAAGCATCTCTTGGAATAATACACAAGCCCAAGGCTTACTTGAGACGCTCAGCCATTCGCTTAATATTGGCTTAGAGTCACAAGGTGTAGCACTTATGCAACTTTATGGAATGACACGTCAACAAGCTAGCGTTATGGCGTTCAGCGATGCGTTCCTTTTGCTCACCTTCATATTCTTAGGACTAAGCCTACTCATTTTTGTATTAGAAAAACCGCCGAAATCAGTAGGAAATTCCGATATTATAGGCCATTAAAATATTCAAAGCATGATATAAACTAGAATTTAAGATTAAAGCGAAATCTGCCCTTGAGTAAACATTCTGTATAGACAACCAAAGGGATGCCATAACTATGGAAACAACCAAAATCCAGGAAGAATGGCACTTTCCTACGCATATTTTCTTAGAGGCAGGCGGGATTCGTAATTTGAAAAACCGCCTTACTGACTATGGCATAAAATCGGCTATGGTCATCACCGATCGCAACCTTACCAACTCTACTATACTGCAAAAACTGCTACGCCGCTTGGATAAGACCTCTTTTAACTTTGGCGTATTTTCTGAACTCGACGGCGTACCATGCGCTCCTACCATAGAACGTGGTGCTCTTCTCTATCAAGATGGGGGCTTCCAAGCCATCATTGCCTTTGGAAGCGGGGATACCATAGACCTTGCCAAATTGATTGCTTGGCGTACGGCCCAACCTGTTGAAAATAGCAAACTTTTTCAATCAATATCCCAACCCAAGATCATTACTATCCCCACCGTTGCTGGTAGCGGGGCTGAGGTTACCGATTCAGCCTATTTTATGCATCAAAATGAAAAAGCTGGCAAATATGTCAAAAACCCCCTGATGCGACCCCATCTGGCTTTATTAGACCCCAAGCTTACTGCTTGTGCACCGCCTAGAACCACAGCTGCCGCCACCATGATTACCTTCACACAAGCGTTCGAAGCATGGTGTATCAATTCCTTTAATCCTATAGCTGATTCATTGGCTATTACGGCCATGCGTCTCGTTTTTACGCATCTACCCCGCGCTATACAAAATCCTTCAGATTTGGAAACGCAAAAACAACTCCTCGCCGCCTCTATTACAGGCGCCTTAGCAGCTCAGAAAGGGCACGGACTTACCCCTTTGCTTGCCCATGCCCTTTGCCGACATCTTCCCATTGAATTCGGTATGGCAAATGCAATTCTCTTGCCTTATGTGGTAACCTTTTATACCTCAGCTATCGAAGAACGCATTTTAGAACTATGCGATGCCCTAGATATAAAAAATGGATTTTTGAGGGCTTTGCTGAAATTACGCAGAATGGCACACATCCCTCCCCGATTAAATGAACTCACAATCGAATCGAAAACCAAACCCATAACGCTTAAATTATTGAATAAAATCCATTTTGATAAAAATATAACCGCCTGCGCTCCACGCAAAGCAACAAAAGCAGATCTACGCGAGATTGTCTCTTCTGCCTATTATGGCACATATAACAAAACGCCTCGCCCTAAAGGCGAGGCGCAAAAGAAATAAGAACGCACTATTCAAATAACATAAGACCGCAACGGTTCAAACCCATTAAAAGCTACTGAAGCGTACGTCGTTGTATAAGCACCAGTCCCATGAATCAAAACTTCATCGCCCACAGTTAAAGAAAGAGGTAGTGGATAGGGTACCTTTTCATACATAACATCGGCTGAATCACAAGTAGGGCCGGCTAATACGCAAGGCCCCATAGGGTCATGGTCGCGCTCTGTTTCAATAGAGTAGCGAATCGCTTCATCCATAGTTTCAGCAAGGCCATTAAATTTACCTATGTCTAAATAAACCCAGCGCGTTTGCTCGTCCTTCGCCTTTTTTGAAATTAGTACAACTTCCGAACGAATAACGCCTGCATTTCCTACCATGCTGCGACCAGGTTCAATAACGGTTGCGGGTAAGTCATTACCAAAATGCTTACTAAGTGAATCAAAGATTGCCATCCCATAAGCCTGAGTAGAGGGTACGTCCTTTAAATAACGGGTTGGGAACCCGCCCCCCATATTAACTAATTTCAATATAATGCCTTCAGCCTTTAGCATTTGGAAAATATGTGCCGTTTCATCCAAAGCCTTATCCCAAGCGTGTAAATTAGTTTGCTGAGAGCCCACATGAAAAGAAACGCCATAAGCATCCAAGCCTAACTGGTGCGCATGGCGCAAAACATCAACGGCCATTGATGGCACACAACCAAATTTACGAGAAAGTGGCCATTCTGCACCTTCCCCATCAGTAAGAATACGGCAGAAAACCTGGGCGCCTGGAGCGGCACGCGCAATTTTTTCAACTTCCTCAATGCAATCTACAGCATAAAGCAAAATCCCATATGCATACGCACGCGCAATATCACATTCCTTTTTAATCGTATTGCCAAAAGAAATACGATTAGCTGTTGCGCCGGCCTCTAAAGCCATTTCAATTTCAGCGACCGAGGCGGTATCAAAGCTAGAGCCTAAAGATGCTAGGAGGCGCAAAATTTCTGGCGCAGGGTTAGCCTTCACCGCATAAAAAATTTGCGAGTGAGGAAGCGCCTTTTCAAAGCTTATATAATTCTCTCGCACAACATCAAGATCAAGGATAAGGCAAGGCCCTTCAGGACGACGAGCGGCTAAAAAATCACGGATACGTTGTGTTGCCATAGCATGTCTCCTGACATTTCCACGGGGTTGTTACCAATGTTAGTTATGAAATCGCACAATAAGGCATACGCAAATAGTATCTGCTCCGCTTAAAAAAACGCAAAATTTTACATAAGGGAAGCAAATAGCACAATAAACACTACATTAATCTTCGCCTGCCTTGTAGATTAAGAGATGTCCTTATCCTTTGGTTCACGAATACCGAAAGGGGCTTTTTGCGCGTACAATACCGATTTCTTTGACCATTTGGAAACTGGCTCTCCATGCACACGTATAAATTGTATTATAGACCATATAAGTCAAAGCTTCAATATATTTTTAAGATTTTTCTTAAAATGATCCTTGCTTTGCATGGCTATCACCGTTGCAAAGAGCGTTGTCTAATATTTTCTGTCGCTCCATCCAACGAACAAAGAACACCCTAATTTATCCGCAAACCACAGAGTAATAAACAGCCAAATACGTCATCATTGTACCCACGCCACGGTAAAGACCGCATAAAAAGTGATAAAGATAATACTTATCAGAGTTCCTACGCTGATAAAAGCGGCTGATCGACCAGACTCTAAATAATAAGTCTCAAGCACAATAATATTGGCGGCTGGAGGCAATAAACCAATAAAATAAAATACGAACATATTATCCCTAATAAGAGCGATATCAGCGTAATATCCGTAAAAAACTAAAAACGTTATCAAACAAGAGAAAAAGGCAAGACGCGAAAAAGACATCGTCAAAGACGCCCCAATATTTTGGTAATCAGACCATTTAGTCTTAGCAATCCACATCCCTAAAATAAACATACCTAAAAAGCTCATAATGAATTTAGCTGTGCCATAAATATACTGCCATTGCGTATCATAATGCGCTAAAAAAGAAGCATATGGTAAAAGGGCAACCCCTGCAATCACCGATATAATTACCGGTGAACGTAGCAAACGGAAAAACTTTGCCCGCGCTCGCATTTTAGGCATCATTAAAAACGTACAAACCGAATTACCAAAAATAGAGCTTCCCACATAAGCGGCCACCATCACCATAGTTACCCTATCGCCATAAAGAGCTACAGCCACTGGTAAGCCAAGCCAACCAATATTCAAAAAAGCAAAACAAAGGCTTTTTATCAAATCGCGTGTCACGAATAAAGCCGTTACTAACATCACTATCATGATCAGCACAATAGCCATCATGATCAAAAAAATACCTGGCTGGTGGAAGAGAATATTATAAATGCTAACGATAGGAATAAAAATATTCGTTAAGACCATCGCCGCCAATCGAGCTAATAAATCGACTCTAGCAAGATACCAGCGCCCGACTATAACCCCCAACAACAAATAAATTAAAGGAATCAAAATAGAAATCGACATCCTCGTCTCCCCCGCCTTTCTAAATCAAAGACCGTTATGAATACCCAATATGCGGTGCTACCCCGCGGCTCTTAGCCAATTGCACTTGTTTATGCCGCTCACGAAAACGGGCACGGTCGTCCTCCCCATGCTCATGATAACAACCAGCACACGACACCCCCTCCTCATAATTAGGGTGATGATGATCTTCTAACCCCAAAGGTCGACGACAAGCACGACATAATTGCAAAGCACTTTCCGAAAGCCCATGCCCTACCGCTACGCGCTCATCAAAAACAAAGCATTCACCATTCCACAGGCTTTGCGCTTTAGGAATATCTTCTAAATATTTCAAAACACCTCCCTTTAAGTGATAAACTTGGTCAAATCCCAAGCCACGTACATAGGCGGTAGATTTTTCACAGCGGATACCACCCGTGCAAAACATGGCAATTTTCTTCTTCTGTTTTAACAAAGCCAAGTTTTCTTGTACCCATCGCGGAAAGGCACGAAATGTCTTGATATGAGGATCAATAGCGCCCGCAAAAGTACCAATAGCGCATTCGTAATCATTGCGCGTATCAATCACAATCGTTTCGGGGTCTTGAATAAGCGCATTCCAATCTTGAGGCGGTACATATGTCCCCGCTGCTTGCAAAGGATCCACTTCTTCAACACCCATAGTAACGATTTCTTGCTTCAATCGCACTTTCATGCGGCGAAATGGCATTTTTGAAGCATAAGAATACTTAATCTCAGGTGCTGCTAATTCTGGTTGTTCAGTAATAAAAGCTACCAAACATGCAATGTCTTCTGCTTTCCCCGCTACAGTTCCGTTGATTCCTTCACGCGCAAGAAGTAGCGTGCCCTTAATGCCAGCTGCTTGACATAAGGCTCGTAAAGGCGCTTGCAACTGCTTATAACGTGTAAAACGCGCAAAACAATAAAGGGCCGCAACGGTATAGGTCTCATTCATAAGGGTGCTCACAGATAATTTCATAGCCATTGCATTGATTATTTAGTATCAATCAACAACGATAAATACAATAACTACTAAGAGGAGGCAATCCTATGCAAGAAAAAACCCAACGCCTTTTCACCTTATTGCAAAGCCAGCCTGTCATCCCTGTTATTCAAATCACTGATTTATCACACGCCATACCCTTGGCACGAGCTCTGGTCAAAGGAGGCTTGCCAGCAATCGAAATCACTTTACGCACGCCCATCGCCCTAGATGCTATCGAAATCATCGCTAAGAACGTTACAAGCGCTCTTATTGGCGCTGGCACTGTCTTGACCCCGCAACAATATACTCAAGCACAAAAAGCGGGTGCGCAATTTTTAGTAAGCCCTGGTCTTACCCAAGCGTTGATTGAAGTAGATAAAACAAGTTCTATTCCCCTCTTACCCGGTGCTATCACCCCCAGCGAAATGATGCAGGCCGCTGATCACGGCTATCAATATCTGAAATTTTTTCCAGCCCAAGCAGCAGGTGGAATTAATTTCCTTAAGTCTCTTGCTGCACCCCTCGCCCATCTCAAATTTTGCCCCACGAGTGGGATTTCTGAAGACACAGCCCCGCAATGGCTAGCGCTACCTAATGTTTTATGCGTAGGTGGCTCGTGGGTAGCACCTGATTCTCTCATCAAAACTCAAGATTGGTCCATGATCACGCAATTCGCGAAGCAAGCCTATACTTTGCGCTCTGCTAAACCGCCTCTGAGGAGAGCATAAACTAATAAATAGCACTTTAATCAACAAAGGCGCGTTCCACTACATAAGTAGCGGGGGCGTTATTGGCACCTTCTTCAAGACCAAAATCCCTGCACATAGCGGCGCAGTCTTTCAGCATCGCCATTGAGCCACAAATCATTACCCGATCTTCTTGCGGGTTGATCCTTGGTAAGCCTGTATCGCGAAAAAACTGGCCATCACGCATGACTGTAGTGATCCGCCCCATATGATCAGACGTTTCTTGGGTAGTCATAGGATAGAAATACAATTGCGGAGCAAACTCCCCAATCAATGGATCAGCATGCAAATCAGCAACCAATTCTTTAGCATAATTCAATTCCGCACATTGTCGGGTCGTTTGTACTAAAACAACCTGAGAAAACTTCTCATAGGTTTCGGGGTCGCGAATCAAGCTTGCAAAAGGTGCGACCCCCGTGCCCGTAGATAAAAGGTAAAGCCGTTTACCGGGTATCAGTGCATCTAAAACCAGCGTCCCCGTAGACTTTTTACGCATCAAAACTGTGTCACCCACTTGAATCTTTTGCAAATGTTCTGTCAAAGGACCGCCCAGCACTTTGATAGAAAAAAATTCAAGCTCCTCATCCCAAAAAGGGCTAGCGATAGAATAAGCACGAAAAATAGGCTTTGGCGCGTTAGGTAACCCGATCATCACAAATTCACCAGAGCGGAAACGAAAACTTTCAGGCCTTGTCAAACGGAATTTAAACAGCCGCTCCGTATAATGCTTAACTGCGCGCACTGTGAGAGCAAAAGTATTAGCAAGAGGGGGGATATCTCCTTGAGGCACAACCGAAAGGACGGGAGACTGCATACATACTTCCTTAATTAGCGTAGGGGGCGTTTTAGCTAGCATATGATTCTCAAACCCTAGCTTTAGCACAAACGCTACTACCAAATACGAAATGACCCGCCATCGCCACCATAGTCAACGAGCCTGCTTAACCATAGGCATATATAACCGCCTCCTATCTTAGTGCCAAGGGCTTTTTCAACCTATATTTCATGAATAACCTAAATAAAATCCCAATAAATTTTGTTCTGCCTATATAAAAGCCGCGCCGATGAATCGGCGCGGCATTAAAATATCTTAATGATTCTTACCTCTTAAAGATAAGCCTTTTAATTTTTATGCGCGATGTAATGCCTACCTTGGTCAAAGAGCGCCGTAAGACCCATAATAATAGCAAGCCCGACCAAAATTAAGATCACGCCTAAGGTAGAATGAGTAGGAGAAGCTGCGACTAAGCTTAAGGCACCCAAAGGGGCTAAACCGCCCGATAAAGCTGTCCCCACCTCTTGCGCTACACCTACGCCAGTTGAACGCACTTCCACGGGAAATTGGCGACTGAAGAATGACCCCTTAGTGGATTGGACTAAGCTTGAAAGCAAGCCAATACCTAAAGCCATAGCGTAATAAACCTTATAATCTTCACCCGTTTCCAAAAGCCACATAAAGGGCCCAGCAAGAACCGTCATCAAAACAGCCCCCGTTACCAATACAACTTTTGCACTCCAATAGTCGCACAAGCGACCGAATAAAGGCACAACGATAATCGCCAAAAGGCTTGCTAACATCACTGCCAAAGACGTTTGCGAGCCATGCATATGCTGATATTCCGTAAGATAGGCAATAGAAAAGGTCTTCACAATATAGGTGATTCCATTATAGCCTACGGCCACAAAAAAAACCACTAGCAATCCCTTGAAGTGGTGACGAAAAACATAGCGAAATACTGAAAGGTCAGCCTTCTTTTCGGGCCGAATGGCAACATATTGTGGCGTTTCAGGCAAGTTTCTGCGCACCCAAACGCCAATAAATGCTAAAACAAGGGAGCCAATAAAGGGGATACGCCAACCTCCTGCTAATAAGAATTCATCACCCCGCAAGGTTAAAAGATAAACGGTAATAGAAGAAAAGAACAGCCCAAGATTAAGCCCTAAAGCAGGCCAAGCGCCTTGCCTCCCACGATGGCTGGGGCTTGCATGCTCATAAGAAGCTACACCTGCACCAGCAAGTTCAGCGCCCGCGCCCAGCCCTTGAAACATACGCACCACAATCAACAATACGGGAGCCCAAACGCCAATCTTATCATAAGTCGGGATAAATCCAATCAAAGCCGTGGAAATGCCCATTAAAAAAAATGTGATAGTCAGTAGCTTTTTACGGCCAAAGCGATCACCAAAATAACCAAAAAACAAGCCACCAAAAGGCCGAATCATAAAACCTACTGCAAAGGTCGCAACAGCTTTAAGCGTTGCGGTTTGGCTATCGCCTGCAGCAAAAAAAACCTTACCAAAAACTATTGATGCCATGGTTGCGTAAAGATAAAAATCATACCATTCAAGCATTGATCCAGCAATTGTAGCCCAGCCGGCGGTACGTACGCGCGCCCTTGCTTGACTTTCTGTTTCTTTTATCTGAGGTTCTCCCGTTTCTTTTTTTATTTCCATACTTTTACTCCCCATCTATTTTTATTATTTCAATACAATGCCTTCATACATTTTAACAAGCAATAAATAATTACGGGTGCATCTCATTTAACGCATAATTTGCCGGATACTAAAACTAGATTGAATACGGGCAACGCCGGGCAAGCAAGAAAGGACTTCTTTATGAAAAGCTTCATAGGCAGCAGCATTTTTCACCACGACCCGTAGCCAATAATCGGCTCCCCCACTGATCAGATAACATTCTTTAATTTCACAAAAACCTTGAATAGCCTTCTCAAAACGACGCAAATAATCTTCTGTTTGCTTATCTAAAGTAATTTGAATAAGGGCAACAAAATCTTCATCCTCCGCATTACTGCCAATAAGAGCTATATAGCCAGCAATAACACCGCTTGCCTCCAAAATTTGTACACGCCGCAAACAAGCAGAAGCCGAAAGCCCTACCTCTTGTGCTAACAAAGCATTGGTCATGCGGCCATCACGGCGCAAGCACCGAATAATTTTTTTATCAATCGCATCTAGATTTAGCATTTTATGTAAAATACGCCCAGTTTTCATGCATAAGAAGCAATAAAATGCAAGAATCTTCAAAAAATCGCAACAAAATTCGGCAAGCGTTCACCTATTATACATAACAAATCGCTAAACGAAAGGGCGTGGTTCAGCCCCATATACCAACGGAGGAGGAGATGACCAAAAATCTCATGGTTGCGCCGCAATACAGCCCTGCTGCCAATATTTCCGATCCCCGCGCTTATGGTGCCATAGCCACAATTGATCTTGATGCTTTATGCGCTAATTACCGGCTATTAGCCCAAAAGGCAGCCCCCGCTGTGTGTTCTGCTGTTGTCAAAGCCAATGCCTATGGGCTGGGGGTCGCCAAGGTGGCACCCGCCCTTTACCAAGCAGGTTGCCGCCTGTTTTTCGTTGTCCAGCCAATTGAAGCTTTGGAGTTACAGCCCCTTTTGCCCCCCGATGCTATGATCGGCGTACTCAATGGCATAGCCAATGGGCATGAAGCGATGATCGCCGCCGCAGGCATATGGCCCGTACTCAATTCATGGCAAGCCGTCAAAAATTGGCAAATATTATGTCAAAATCATCAAAAGAGATTCCCCGCCATTTTACAAGTTGATAGCGGCATGAACCGCTTGGGGCTTGATCAAGATGAACAGGCTACTTTACTGCAAAACCTAAATATCTTCAAAGACATTGATATTAAATATATTATCAGTCATCTTGCTTGCGCAGATCAATCTGACCATCCCACCAACAAAGCGCAATTATCTAAATTTAAAGCCCTTTTAGCATCCCTACCACCCTGCCCCGTAGCGCTTGCTAATGCCGGTGGTATCTTATTAGGCAAAGCTTTTCATTTTGATATGGTACGCCCTGGTATCGGCCTTTATGGGGTGGATCCACAAGGACATATGCCGAGCCGTCTCAAACCTGTGCTGGGTTTAGAAGCTCGGGTTCTGCAAAGCCGCACTGTTCCTGCTGGTTCAGCCATTGGTTATGGCGGATCAGCCGTTGTCTCGCAAACGAGCATCATCACCACCGTGGGAATGGGCTATGCCGATGGCTGGCCTTTCGCATTAAACAATAAGGGGGTGGCTTATTATAAAGGTCAACGTTTACCCATTATCGGTCGCCTATCTATGGACGCAATTACCCTTGATGCAACCCAGCTTGGCGATAAAGCACCCCTGCCCGGCGATTTCATTGAATTTATCGGTCCTCACCAAAGCCTTGAAGATGTAGCAAAAGTTGCGGACACCATTCCCTATCAAATCCTCACTGCGCTTGGGCGCCGCTACCTCTATATTTACAAACAAGAAAATAAAGGAGAGCTCTGTCCATGAAAGTTATTGTCTTAGGAAGCGGCGTCATAGGCGTCACCTCTGCATGGTACTTACACAAAGCCGGCCATGAAGTTCTCGTTATTGATCGTCAACCTACCGCCGCTAGAGAAACAAGCTTCGCTAATGCTGGACAGCTGTCCTTTGGCTATACCACGCCCTGGGCAGCGCCAGGTCTGCCTCTTAAAGCTATAAAATGGATGTTACGCCCTCACTCTCCGCTAATCATTCATCCACGACCCAGCCTTTCCATGCTCAGTTGGCTTTACGCCATGCTTAAAAACTGTGATCTAAATCGTTATCAACACAATAAAAGCCTGATGCTTCGTATCTCGAGCTATAGTCGTCTTTGCTTTCAGATATTACGAGCCGAAACGGGCATCCAATATAATGGTCTTCAAAAAGGCACTATCCAGCTCTTTCGCAACCAAAAGCAAATGGACCAAATCCATAAAGATGTTGATGTCTTAAAAGAAGATGGCGTGCACTTCGAAATCCTTGATGCAGCTGGGTGTATTGCCTTAGAGCCAGGCTTGCAAGGCATGGCTGCTTCGATTGCGGGGGGGCTACGCACGCCACAAGACGAAACTGGCGACTGCCAAATCTTTACCCAACATCTAGCTGAATTAGCAAAATCGCGCGGCGTGACCTTCCAATATGATACACAAATCCTAGAGCTTGAGCACGATAACCATAAAGTCCTTAGTCTCAAGACTAACCATGGTACCCAGCGTGCCGATGCCTATCTCGTATGCATGGCCGCCTTTAGCCCACAGCTTTTAACCCCTTTAGGCTTGCGCACGCCGATTTATCCTGTCAAAGGCTATTCTCTTACCTATCCCATCAAAAATGAAGCCTTAGCACCCCGATCAACCGTCCTTGATGACATTTACAAGGTAGCAATCACCCGACTAGGTGACTCCATTCGCGTTGGTGGTACAGCAGAAGTATCTGACTATAATATCCGCTTAACCACGGCGCGGCGCAAAACACTCCTTGCAGCCTTGGACATGATGTTTCCTGGCTCTTACGACCAAACGCACAGCTCAGCATTATGGTCAGGCCTGCGGCCTGTAACGCCCGATAGCGTACCTATCCTTGGAAAGACCCCCTATTCCAATCTTTTCACTAATGCTGGGCACGGCACCTTAGGGTGGACCATGGCAGCCGGTTGCGGCCAATTTATTGCCGACCTCATAAGCGGCCAAAAACCAGCAATTGACCCTACAAACCTTGACATAAGCCGCTATCTTTAACATTTACGTCTTTGCAAAGGTTAAGCCGAAATAAATAGATAAAGACGCTGTATACTCCTTGGCTTGATTCCTCAGCCCGTCAAAAGCATAATTCCTTATTAATGATAATTACTAAGGGGTGGACAAGAACAAATCAAATTCCTATCTCCCGCTACATTATCAATTCTTGAAACAGGAGGCCAATACTTGCTTTCTTTAAGACAAGAATCAGGAAATGCTGCAAGAGCGCGCCTATAGGGTCGATCCCAACTATCATCCAACGTGTCAACCATAGTATGGGGGGCATTCACTAAAGGATTGTCATCACGCGGCCAAACGCCTTCTCCCACTTGCTTTGCTTCTTCAGCGATAGCTAAAAGCGCATGGCAAAGGCGATCAATCTCAGCTTTAGGCTCAGATTCCGTAGGCTCAATCATTAGTGTTCCCACTACTGGAAACGACATGGTAGGAGCATGAAACCCATAATCAATCAGCCGCTTAGCGATATCATCCACGCTAATCCCATAAAGATCTTTTAAAATACGGGTATCAACAATTGCTTCATGAGCCACGCGCCCATTTTTCCCTTTATATAAAATAGGATAGGCAACCGATAACCGCTGCGCAATATAATTGGCGCTTAAAATAGCCGCCTCAGTAGCAGCTTTTAAGCCCTCCGCCCCCATCATACGAATATACATCCAAGTAATAGTAAGAATAGATGCGCTCCCATAAGGAGCAGCTGACACCGCACCCACAGCCTCTTTTGCGCCGTTTTCCGGCAAAAAGGGCATTAAATGCGCTGCCACGCCAATAGGGCCAACCCCTGGGCCGCCGCCTCCATGGGGAATAGCAAAAGTTTTATGAAGGTTCATATGGCATACATCCGCCCCTATATCAGCAGGGCGAGCAAGCCCCACTAGAGCATTCAAATTCGCCCCATCAAAATAAACTTGGCCGCCATACCGATGAACAATACAGCAAATATCTTTGATATTTTCTTCATAAACCCCATGGGTCGACGGATAGGTAATCATCAAAGCCGCTAAGCGCTCGTGATATTGCTTTGCCTTTTCTTCTAAATCAACTAGATCAACATCCCCGTCCTTAGAACATTTCACTACCACCACTTGCATGCCAGCCATGTGAGCAGAAGCGGGGTTTGTCCCATGAGCAGAGGCAGGAATCAAGCAAATATCACGTTGAACTTCTCCACGTGCCTGATGATAACGTGTAATCGCTAATAGACCTGCATATTCCCCCTGTGCACCAGAATTAGGCTGGAATGAAATAGCTTGAAAACCAGTGATCTCACACAACCACTCTTCCAATTGGTCAATCATCTTCTGATAGCCAATACTATCTTCTTGCGGAGCAAAAGGATGCAAATCTGCTACTTCCGGCCAGCTCAAAGGCAACAATTCAGCACTCGCATTCAGCTTCATGGTACAAGAGCCAAGCGGGATCATTGCCCTATCAAGCGCCAAATCTTTATCGGCTAAGCGGCGCAAAAAGCGCATCATCTCTGTTTCAGATGAGATCGCCCGAAAAACTGTTTGGCTTAAAAAGCTTGCATCGCGCCTCCCCAAAGGCAAACAAGACTCAGCTTCATCAGCAAGCCGCGCTCCAAAAAGTCGCGCTAAAGCTTCAGCATCAACAGGTGTGGATAACTCGTCAAAGTTTACCACGACCCAATCCTTATTTACCAAACGAATAAGCCGCCCTTCTTTCTCTGCAGCTACAACAAGCGCTTGGGCCGCTCCATCACAAAAAACCGTAACCGCATCAAAAAATACATCCCCCATCAAAATCTTGCCTGCATTTTGCAAACCGCAAGCAAAACGACTTGCCAAATGGTGCACACGCCAAGCAATGGCTTGTAAATTTTTTGGTCCATGCCAAATCGCATAAGCTGTCGCCATATTTGCAAGCAAAGCTTGAGCTGTACAAATATTAGAAGTCGCCTTATCCCGCCGGATATGCTGTTCACGAGTCTGTAAAGCCAAACGATAAGCCACCCGCCCTTTCGTGTCGAGGGATTGGCCAACCACTCGCCCCGGTATCAAACGGGTTAAAGCCTTGCTCACCGCCAAATACCCAGCATGCGGGCCACCAAAACCCATGGGCACGCCATAGCGTTGCATGCTGCCCACTACAATATCCGCGCCCCATTTTGCTGGTGCTTCCATAATGCTTAAAGCCAAAGGATCCGCTGCTGCGATCACCAAAGCGCCACATGATTTGGCTTGTTGGATAACTTGGCTATAGTCGATAAAACGGCCATAGGTATCGGGCCAAGGGATCACCACCGCTGCTGTAGCCTCGCTAATAGCGGTGCTTGTTACAATCTCATAACCTTGGCTTTGCGCCCGCGTTTTTGCCACACTCAAACTCTGCGGATGTAAGTCACCCAACACATTTATTTTTCGACGAGCGCCGCGAAAAAAACGCACAGCAATAGCATTGGCTTCAGCTAAGGCTGTCGCCTCATCCAATAGAGATGCCGCTGCCACCGGCAAGCCCGTCAATTCACTCACCAAAGTTTGAAAATAAAATAATAACTCCAAACGTCCTTGGCTAATTTCAGCCTGATAAGGAGTATAGGCGGTGTACCAAGCGGGATTTTCCAGCAAATTACGCAAAATCACCGAAGGAACAAATGTCCCGTGATAGCCTTGACCTATAAAACTTTTTCGCACACGATTTTGCTTCATCAAAGCCCGCGCCTCGTCTAATGCTTCAGGTTCAGACGCTGCTTTGGGCAAAACAAGATCACGCCTCAAACCAATCGCCTGCGGGACAGCTTGAGCAATTAACGCGTCCATCGTTTCCAAGCCAAGCAAAGCCAGCATCGCCTCCTGATCTTCAGAACGCGTTCCAATATGACGAGCTGCAAAATTCATTTGTTTCATATTTACCCAATCACCCTATAAATGCTTGATAAGCGCCAGCATCTAAAAGCGTTTCTAATTGGCTTACATCCGTCACACGCATTTTCCATAACCAGCCTTCAGTCTCCGCTTGCTGGTTTACAAGAGCAGCATCAGTAGTCAAAGCTTCATTCACCTCCAAAACAATCCCATCAATCGGTGCATAAACATCAGAAGCCGCTTTGACCGATTCTACCACCGCGACAGCCTCTCCTTGTTTGAGAGCTTGTTCCACTTGCGGCAAATCAACAAAAACCAAGTCGCCCAATTGTTCTTGAGCGTGATTAGTAACCCCAACCGTCGCAACATCGCCATCAATACGCAACCATTCATGATCTTTAGTAAAATAAAGCATTTCCATCATTATCCTTTAAAATAACGCTGTTCAACAAAAGGTAAGCCATGAACGCTGACAACAACTGTTTTACCTCTTACCTCGGCATAAAGTTTGGTTCCAATCCCTGCATAATCAATGGCCACATAGCCCATTGCAACTGGCCCGCCAAAAGAAGGACCAAAACCACCCGAAGTCACCTCACCAACCAATTCACCCGCCTTATCAAAAAGCTTGGCACCTGCGCGTACCGGCTGGCGGGTCTCAGGCTTTAGTCCTACACGTCGACGAACTGGCGTCGCTTTAACCGCCTGTCTATAAGCATCCGCTCCATAAAAAACACCCGCCTCACGCACTGCCTTTGGCACAGCCCAGCCTAACCCTGCTTCAATCGGAGTAGTATCACAGCTAATATCAGCACCATGTAAACAAAGACCCGCTTCTAGTCGCAAACTATCGCGCGCCGCAAGGCCAATCCAAGCCACTTCCTTCTCCCGTAAGAGAGTTTCAGCCACCATAGCGCCCTCATCAAAAGGAACAGAAATCTCAAATCCGTCCTCGCCCGTGTAGCCTGAACGGCTAATAAACCACCCCGGCTTTGGTTCATAGCCTTGCATAAACCGCAAAGCTCCCCCGCCGAAGCCAACACGTGCCAAAATCTCAGGCGTTAAAGGCCCCTGCAACGCCAAAATCACGCGCTCAAGCGGAATAATTTCACAAGAAAAGCCCGAAGCCCGCTCACGCAAATAGGCAACATCCGCTTCCCAATTACCAGCGTTAGCTACCATCATAAATCTTGCTTCACTTAGGCGAGTCACAATTAAATCGTCTAAAATCCCCGCACGCTCATCCAAAAGATAATTATAGCGCGCCTGTTGAATAGCCATCTGATCAGCAGCTATCGGCAAGGCAAAAGACAAAAACCGCTCCGCCTCGTGGCCTTCAATAGCGATAAGCTTCATGTGAGAAATGTCAAAAAGCCCTGCTTTAGCACGCGTATGCAGATGTTCTTTCATCACACCCATGGGATAAGTAAGCGGCATATTCCAGCCAGCAAAGCTGCCGAATCTAGCGCCCGCCTTTTGATGAAATTCATAAAGGGGTAAACATTTTAGGGATTGAAAGTTTTCGCCCATAATACCTCCGCGCTTTAGATCGCCCGATGCGACCTTTCTGCGCCCCTCTGTCTAAAGCCTGAGAGACTCGTTTGCTTGCCTTTCCAAGACATTCCCTCCTATTACGGAGTACAAACTTACACCTTCGGCGCGGGATCTCCCGACTTTCCAGAGTGCCATAGGCTTTTTACGGTCCATTTACCTGAGAGATTATGGGCGTTTTCCCCTTCGGCGGTGGTAAACCACACTCTCCCGCAAAAAGCCGGAAGGTAACCCTTCCTGACTCAAAAAGTTTATCCCAATTTTATTCAGAAGTCATCTATTATTTTTTATGATCAATCACCCTCCACCCTATCTTTATAAATCCAATACTGCGCCTTGCAATCGCCCTTAGAACACTTATCATAAGGAGGCTAACAAAAGGCGCAATAATATGGCCCAGCACAATATTGACCCGAAAATGCTTGAATTGCTCGTCTGCCCTTTAACCGGCGAAGTTTTACACTTTAATCAAGAAACGCAAGAGCTCATCGCTCCCAAAGCGCGTTTAGCCTACCCAATCCGCCAAGGCGTGCCAATTATGCTGGCTACACAAGCCCGCCCATTGGCTGATGATGAATACCCACACACTCGCCCCAAATGCATTGCGCCTCCTCTCACTAGAGAATAAAGATTAAAGTGGTGATGCGTGTATAATCATATCGCCCATCTACCTCCGTAATATTTATTTCTATAGGCGCAATTTTGACAACTATATAGCCTAGGCGCCATCGTAAAAATAGGCTAAAATCACAATCAATAATATTGGAAAGGAACCCTATGGTACAGCTGATCAATGGTAAGCAGATGGCCGAAGAGATCACTGCAGGTATCGCCCAAAAAGCAGAGCGTTTGTCCACAGATCTTGGCATTCAGCCAGGTATTGCTGTAATCATTGTGGGCGAGGATCCCGCAAGCCAAGTCTATGTAGCATCAAAAGGCAAAAAAGCTAAAGCCTGCGGCTTTCACTCTGTTACTTGTACCTTACCAGCTACCTGCACAGAACATGCCCTTCTTGCTCAGATTGAACACTACAATCAAGACCCAAGAATCCACGGTATTTTGGTGCAATTGCCCCTCCCGTCAGGGCTTGACAGCAACCATGTTATTCAAACCATCAGACCCGATAAAGATGTGGATGGCTTCCATTATATAAATGCCGGCAAATTAGCCACAGGAGCCTTTAAAGATGCCTTTATTCCTTGTACTCCCGCTGGAGCTATGATTATGATCAAGCGACAAATCGGCACTGACCTCTCAGGCCTTAATGCCGTGGTAGTGGGTCGCTCAAATATTGTAGGAAAGCCAATAGCCACACTTTTAACCGCAGCTAACGCTACTGTCACTCTTGCCCACAGCCGGAGCAAAGACTTAGCGAGCATTTGCCGTAACGCCGATATCCTTGTTGCCGCTGTAGGGCGCCCAGAACTCATAAAAGGCAACTATATCAAAAAAGGTGCTATCGTAATTGATGTAGGGGTGAACCGCATCCCCGCCCCCGAAAAAGGTGAAGGCAAAACTCGCTTAGTAGGCGATGTAGAATTTCAAACCGCGCAAGAGGTTGCCTCTGCTATCACTCCAGTACCTGGCGGCGTAGGCCCCATGACCATCGCTATGCTTATGGCTAATACATTAAACGCAGCTCTCCTCCAAAATGGCCTTTCACCCTATATAGTCTAGCCAGCACCCATTAGCAGTAACATAAACGCTAGCGGCGCCTAAAAACTAACGCCGCGGCCGCTAAGACAGTTAGCGTAAACCTTTAAAAATAATAATTATACCCGTAAAACCCAATTAATGAATATACATGGCTAAAACAGCATGATTCGATAGCAAGCAAAGTCAAAAGTCAACTACGCAACTACCAACATATACATTACACTTTTGAATATGAATCTTCTAAATAAACAACCGAAGAGGCCCCCAAATCCGCAGACTGCACAGCGGCACGAAAAACCCGAAATAATTCGCGGCCACAGCCATACTCATTATGAGAAAGATTCGGCCTACTAAAGGAACGGTGAGCCCATTCATCTTCATTTACCAACAAGGTTAACTGCCCCGCTTCTAAATCAAGACGCAACAAATCACCGTCTCTTACCCGCGCCAAGGGTCCATCCTCTAAGGCCTCCGGCGTCACATGAATAGCAGCTGGTACCTTACCCGACGCTCCCGACATACGCCCATCCGTCACCAAAGCTACTTTTTGACCCCGATCTTGCAAAATACCAAGGACAGGAGTCAATTTATGTAATTCTGGCATCCCATTAGCCTTTGGCCCTTGATAGCGAACCACAGCAATAAAATCTTTGCCATTCAATTCCCCCGCCTGAAAAGCTTCCTGCAAACCCGCTTGGTCAGAAAAAACCAAAGCCGGCGCTTCCACGCACCAATGCTCCCGCTTAACCGCCGATACTTTAATAATCGCTCGGCCAAGATTGCCATCAAGTAACCGGATGCCCCCATCGGTCTGAAAGGGCGTATGCCAATGGGTCAGAATCTGAGAATCACCGCTTTCGTGCGGGGCGGGCAGACGAACCACTTGATTGCATTCACCTAATTTTGCTTCGATAATATAAGCCGAAAGCCCCTCCCCTGCCACGGTTTCTACATCTTCATATAAAAGGCCAGCGTTAAGCAATTCTCGGATTAAAAAACCCATCCCACCAGCGGCATGAAAATGGTTTACATCGGCCAATCCATTAGGGTAAACGCGCGCTAAAAGAGGTACAACAGCTGAAATTTCAGCCATATCATCCCACGTCAGACGAATGCCCGCCGCAGCCGCCATCGCAATCAAATGAATGGTATGGTTGGTTGAACCACCCGTAGCATGCAGGCCAACAACAGCATTAACAAAGGAGCGCTCATCAATCATTTTACCAATCGGCTTATATGTACCACCTAGAGCCGTCATTTCTAAGACCCGCTTCGCGGCTTCCGCCGTTAATGCATCGCGCAATGGCGTGTTCGGGTTAATGAAAGAAGCCCCTGGCATATGGAGCCCCATAATTTCCATTATCATTTGATTGGAATTTGCCGTCCCATAAAAGGTACACGTACCTGGGCCATGATAAGAACGCGCTTCTGATTCCAATAGAACGCGGCGATCAACCTTACCTTCCGCGTAAAGCTGACGAATTTTAGCCTTTTCGTCATTGCTTTGACCGCTTGTCATCGGCCCCGCGGGTACAAAGATCGCTGGCAAATGGCCAAAGGTCAATGCCCCCATTACAAGACCAGGTATGATTTTATCGCACACCCCTAGATAAATCGCTGCATCGAATGTATCATGCGAAAGGCCGATCCCCGCAGCCATAGCAATCACATCCCGCGAAAAAAGCGAAAGCTCCATACCATCATAGCCTTGCGTTATCCCATCGCACATCGCAGGCACGCCTCCAGCCACTTGCGCAACCCCACCCGCATCGCGCACTGCCTGTTTAATTAATGTAGGGAAATCAGCAAAAGGCTGATGAGCTGAGAGCATATCGTTATAAGCGGTGATAATCCCAATATTTGCTACGCGGTCAGTCTTGAGACGCTCTTTATCAATAGGCTCACAAGCGGCAAAACCATGCGCCTGATTAGCACAACCTAAAATACTACGCTTAGGCACACGCGAAGCCGCTTTCTCTACTCGTGTCAAATAAACGTCTCGGCTTGGCTTTGAACGCTCAATAATACGCGCAGTAACCGCCGCAATGGTTGGATGTATCGTCATTTTTCTTTTAATTCCTCCACTTAGCTCAAAATATCATAAATGTGGCGGTAAGTGGCCAGCATCTTCAGGAGCATAATATTCACCTTCGCGCGGCGACCAATAAATCTGCACAGGTTGCTGAGCGTTATCTAAAACCGCAGCTACGGGCATGTCATAAGCTGATACGCCTTTTAACACACGCTCTAAGACCTTCAACTTATCATAGCCTTCAATCTGCAGAGCAATAAATGACGCTTGGCAGATCACTGGCAAGGTTAAGGTCAGGCGCGCTTCCCCCGCCGATTTTGCATGAATGGGTAAAACAAGAGCACGGGTTTCTAAATCAAGCGCCTGACCCAACCGCACACTATCAGCAAAAAAAGAAGCCGTATGGCCATCATTTCCCATGCCCAATACCACTACATCAAAGGGCTTTGGCAAAGCATCAATACGATTTGCTGCTGAAAAAGCCGCAAGATCAGCCGTAATCGCCGGCTGATAAAGGCCAACAAATCGAGCTTTTGCGGCAAAATGCTGCAATAAATGCATACGCACCAAGCCCTCATTCGACCGCTCATGAGTTGGAGGTACAAATCGCTCATCTACAAGAGTGATAATCACATTGCGCCAATCAATATCTGCTTTTGAAAGCTGGTGAAAAAAGGCCTTAGGTGTTTGGCCACCCGAGACGGCCAAAACAACCGTCTGTCGCTCTACCAAAGCAATGCTCAATTCCGTAGCCACCCGATCTGCCAAAGCTGATGCCAAAGCTGTAGGTATATCAAAATTCAACTGTTCGAAATTCAACGCATCTATCCTATACTTCGTCACCATCATTCCAACTACGGCCATCGCGTTCAATTAATGCCACCGCCCGTGATGGGCCCCATGTCCCCGCGGTATATCCATGAACTGGCTGATCCAACCCTTCCCATGCTTCTAAAATCGGATCAATCCATTGCCAAGCTGCTTCCACTTCGTCGCGCCGCATAAATAGCGTCTGGTTTCCACGAACAACGTCCATCAAAAGGCGCTCATAAGCATCGGGGCTGCGTATAGCAAAAGAATCTGCAAAACTCATATCTAAAGGGATATGACGCAAACGCATCCCTCCTGGGCCTGGGTCTTTAATCATCAGCCATTGCTTCACCCCTTCATCAGGTTGCAAACGAATAACCAAACGATTAGCGATGATATCACCTGCCTCATCGCCAAAAATATTATGCGGTATGGGTTTAAAAACGATTACAACCTCCGACACACGACGCGCCATACGTTTTCCAGTCCGTAAATAAAAAGGAACCCCCGAAAATCTCCAGTTATTAATACCCACCTTAAGTGCAACAAAAGTCTCCGTCGTACTATCAGTGCGACCCAAATCCTCTAAATAACCGCCTACAGGTCCTTGAACCCCCGCTCCTGCCGTATATTGACCGCGCACGCTATTTTGGGCCACTATCGCCCCGCGCATAGGGGCAAGCGAGCGCAAAACTTTTAACTTTTCGTCACGCACAGCATCAGCATGATTACTTGCTGGCGGTTCCATCGCTACCAAACACAAAAGCTGTAACATGTGGTTTTGGACAATATCGCGCAATGCACCTGCTTGGTCATAATAGCCCGCACGCCCTTCAAATCCTACTGCCTCTGCCACGGTAATCTGAACATGGTCAATATGGTTTCCATTCCATAAAGGCTCATAAAGCGCATTGGCAAAACGCAATGCCATTAAATTTTGGACGGTTTCCTTACCTAGATAATGGTCGATACGGAAAATTTGTCGCTCATCAAAAACACTAGCCAAAATATTATTCAAATCGCGCGCGCTTTTTAAATCCCGCCCAATAGGCTTTTCGACAATGATACGGGTTTCCTCGCTAACAAGCCCATTTATGCCAAGCTTTTTGACAATATCCCCGAACAAAGAAGGGCTCACAGCTAAATAAAAAGCTCGCACAGAAGCGGCATCCTTTTCTACCAAGGTCTTAAGCTCCACCCAACCCTGCTCAGAAGTTGCATCTACTGCTACATAAAAAAGCCGCTCTAAAAATTTTTTTACCTCTTCGGGTTCAAGATCTGAGGCCTCCACATGCGTAGCTAAAGCCTTTTGCGCAAATTGGCGATAACTTTCTGTGCTCATCTGTGTACGAGAACTACCAATAATCCGCGTAGGCTCACTCAATTGCCCCACTTTTTGGCGCTGGAAAAGAGCCGGAATTAATTTTCTTTCGGCAAGATCACCCGTCCCGCCAAAAACTACAAAATCACAAGGTGCGATAGGGATAATTTTACTAACCATAGAATAGCCCGACCCTAAAAATGTTTACAGATAGAATATCATTTGAATTTTACCCTTAGCATAAATACATCAAACATGACTCCACATTTTTAGGGAAATAGCCTTAAGGCGGAAAAATGTTTTATGTATGCTTACCACATCAAATTGCGGCGCTTTGCAATTGCATAATCCTACTAAAGAAATGTCACACAAGATTGTATCACCGAATAGTGATGACACAGACACAGGCCGAGACAATCATAATTATATGTTATTGATTATATAGAATTTTTAAGTCATGATCCCAATCCAATACAGACTTACCATTCAACATTAAATGGGCAAAGATTTTCATCGGAAGATTTCTTACTGGAACAGGGGGGAGAGTACAGGTTAGTACATCATCAAAAGTCCCTCCATCCGAAGTCTGATTTGTAGTATTTCTCCAATGACAGTATTCTCTTGCATTATCGCTAACATCCATACGTATAGTTTCTCCTGAAACATTTCTAAGTGTTGCTAAAATTTCTAACTTCATAGTATATGTAATAGAGCCACCGGATTTTATAGTCATAGGCCCTCTGAATTTTACAAAATAATCTTCTTGAACAAGCATAGAAACCTTTCTAGATGTAAAGATTATTCCGGTTTTTGGATTGATCCAGCTTGCCTGTAAGTCAACATGCCCTGCAGCCTTATCATATTTATGAACCGCCCCTTCCGTCCGCGCTTCATCATCGGTCAACTCAGACGGCTGGGTAATCGCAACGCGGCTTTCATTTTCTGGCCATACTACATCCACCTTAATTTTTTGCCCTTTAATCGGCTTTCCATCAGCCTTTAACTCAAAATATAACGGCACATCAGAGGCACCAATCCTTGTGTTACAATTATAACCATCATAACAAGTAAATTCTAGCGTATAATTATCGGGGGGGAATATTTTGACATCCTGTTCTACTTTTGCATCTTGATACGACATTGAAATTTTGGCTGTAATAGGCTCCTTTCCGAGATAGCTAGCCCTCAATTGCGCCGTTGCCTCACCCTTATCATTGGTTTTATAAAAAGTATGCTTAGATTCCTCCGTTCCCTCTGGAAAATCAATTCGAAGTTCCACTTCTTTATTTGCTAGGGGAGTAGAGCCATAAAAAAGCTTAACAACAAAGGGTTTTGTATCTGCGTACTTAAAATTATCTGGTAAAGATTGGATGACTTCCAGATGATAATCAGCAACATGAATGTCATACTCAGCGGTGAGATGCTCTCCTGACGTCTCGTCCATAAACTCTGCGTATAGCTTAATATCACCAGTCCGTGTTGGCGTCAGATAGAGCCCTGCCTCCCCATCGGATGTAAGTACCCTTAGTGAAGAATCATCCTTAACAGAGTAGTCACCGCTCACAGTAGCTCCCTCCACCGTAAAGGTAATGACCTGATGCGGCAGAGGAATGCCATGACCCAAAAGTCGCACATGATATGGCATACTCTTTGAACCTATAGGCAATCTTCTACGGTTAGTCCCTCTTTCCTCTTCGGTAAAAGTCAAGCTATAATTAGGCTCAATGGTAACATCTATTTTGCTATTCACCTTTTCATCAGACATGAGCGTCGCACTTAAAGTCACCGTAGCCCCAAGCATAGGCTCTAATGTAATACTAGCCTTACCATCAGCGCCAAAGCTAACAACCTTGCTATCCGTCTCTTCGCCAGCAATACGGGCAATCGGCCTATCCTTCCTTATGCTCTTTTTGCTCTAAGCTAAATCGTACCTGCTGCCCCTCAGCAGCTGGCTCGCCACCATCAAGAAGGGTAACTGTAAAGGTTTTACTCCTCTCGTACTTGCCAATGGTGCTATCAGTCCCTTCAAACTCCAGACTATAGCCTACTATGATTTTATACTCAGCGGTAAGATGCTCTCCTGACGTCTCGTCCATAAACTCTGCGTATAGCTTAATATCACCAGTCCGTGTTGGCGTCAGATAAGCCCATGCTTTCCCATTGGATGCAGTACTTGTCTTTAGCAAAGATTCATCCTTATCAGAGTAGCCACCGCTCAAAGTAGCTCCCTCCACCGTAAAGGTAATTGCCTGATTTGACAGAGGAATGCCATGATCCAAAAGTTGCACCTCATATTGCGCATTCTTTGAACCCATAGACAATCTGCTGCGGTTAATCCCTCGTCCCTCTCCGGTAAAAGTCAAGCTATATAATTAGGCTCAATGGTAACATCTATGTTGCTCTTCACCGTTTCATCAGCCATGAGCGTCGCACTTAAAGTCACCGTACCAGCAAGCATAGGCTCTAATGTAACACTAGCCTTACCATCAGCCTCAAAGCTAACAACTTTGCTATCCGTCTCTTCGCCAGCAATACGGGCAATCGGTGTATCCTTTTGCTCTAAGCTAAATCGTACCTGCTGCGTCTCAGCTCCTTTAGCAAGCTTGCCACCATCAAAAAGGCTCACTGTAAAGGCTTTACTCGTTTCCCCCTTGCCAATGGTGCCATCAGTCCCTTCAAACTCCAGACTATAGTCATGGCTTACGGTGATTGTATACTCAGCTCCAGCCTTATCTTCTGCCGTGCCACCCTTCCATTGTGCCTGCAACTTGATAGGACCAGCCTCTGTCGGCGTTAGATAAACCCGCGCAGACCCATCAGACCCCGTCACCACATCTAATGATGATGAATTACCAGCTTTACCTTCCTTAGCGCTAAGGGTCGCGCCTCCCTCCACCGTAAAGCTAATGGGCTGAGCGCTCTCACCCTTGCCATGGTTCAAAAGGGTCACTTGATAGGCCTGAGCCTGCACACCCAGCTTCAAGCCAACCTGGTTAATAGCCCCTGTCGCTCCATCAAAAGTCAAACTATGACTAGCCGCTACCTTAACCTCCACTTGAGTATGTACTCTGCGATCAGCCATGAGCGTCGCACTTAAAGTCACCGTACCAGCAAGCATAGGCTCTAATGTAACACTAGCCTTACCATCAGCCTCAAAGCTAACAACTTTGCTATCCGTCTCTTCGCCAGCAATACGGGCAATCGGTGTATCCTTTTGCTCTAAGCTAAATCGTACCTGCTGCGTCTCAGCTCCTTTAGCAAGCTTGCCACCATCAAAAAGGCTCACTGTAAAGGCTTTACTCGTTTCCCCCTTGCCAATGGTGCCATCAGTCCCTTCAAACTCCAGACTATAGTCATGGCTTACGGTGATTGTATACTCAGCTTCAGCCTTATCTTCTGCCGTGCCACCCTTCCATTGTGCCTGCAACTTGATAGGACCAGCCTCTGTCGGCGTTAGATAAACCCGCGCAGACCCATCAGACCCCGTCACCACATCTAATGATGATGAATTACCAGCTTTACCTTCCTTAGCGCTAAGGGTCGCGCCTCCCTCCACCGTAAAGCTAATGGGCTGAGCGCTCTCACCCTTGCCATGGTTCAAAAGGGTCACTTGATAAGCCTGAGCCTGCACACCCAGCTTCAAGCCAACCTGGTTAATAGCCCCTGTCGCTCCATCAAAAGTCAAACTATGACTAGCCGCTACCTTAACCTCCACTTGAGTATGTACTCTGCGATCAGCCATGAGCGTCGCACTTAAAGTCACCGTACCAGCAAGCATAGGCTCTAATGTAACACTAGCCTTACCATCAGCCTCAAAGCTAACAACTTTGCTATCCGTCTCTTCGCCAGCAATACGGGCAATCGGTGTATCCTTTTGCTCTAAGCTAAATCGTACCTGCTGCGTCTCAGCTCCTTTAGCAAGCTTGCCACCATCAAAAAGGCTCACTGTAAAGGCTTTACTCGTTTCCCCCTTGCCAATGGTGCCATCAGTCCCTTCAAACTCCAGACTATAGTCATGGCTTACGGTGATTGTATACTCAGCTTCAGCCTTATCTTCTGCCGTGCCACCCTTCCATTGTGCCTGCAACTTGATAGGACCAGCCTCTGTCGGCGTTAGATAAACCCGCGCAGACCCATCAGACCCCGTCACCACATCTAATGATGATGAATTACCAGCTTTACCTTCCTTAGCGCTAAGGGTCGCGCCTCCCTCCACCGTAAAGCTAATGGGCTGAGCGCTCTCACCCTTGCCATGGTTCAAAAGGGTCACTTGATAGGCCTGAGCCTGCACACCCAGCTTCAAGCCAACCTGGTTAATAGCCCCTGTCGCTCCATCAAAAGTCAAACTATGACTAGCCGCTACCTTAACCTCCACTTGAGTATGTACTCTGCGATCAGCCATGAGCGTCGCACTTAAAGTCACCGTACCAGCAAGCATAGGCTCTAATGTAACACTAGCCTTACCATCAGCCTCAAAGCTAACAACTTTGCTATCCGTCTCTTCGCCAGCAATACGGGCAATCGGTGTATCCTTTTGCTCTAAGCTAAATCGTACCTGCTGCGTCTCAGCTCCTTTAGCAAGCTTGCCACCATCAAAAAGGCTCACTGTAAAGGCTTTACTCGTTTCCCCCTTGCCAATGGTGCCATCAGTCCCTTCAAACTCCAGACTATAGTCATGGCTTACGGTGATTGTATACTCAGCTCCAGCCTTATCTTCTGCCGTGCCACCCTTCCATTGTGCCTGCAACTTGATAGGACCAGCCTCTGTCGGCGTTAGATAAACCCGCGCAGACCCATCAGACCCCGTCACCACATCTAATGATGATGAATTACCAGCTTTACCTTCCTTAGCGCTAAGGGTCGCGCCTCCCTCCACCGTAAAGCTAATGGGCTGAGCGCTCTCACCCTTGCCATGGTTCAAAAGGGTCACTTGATAGGCCTGAGCCTGCACACCCAGCTTCAAGCCAACCTGGTTAATAGCCCCTGTCGCTCCATCAAAAGTCAAACTATGACTAGCCGCTACCTTAACCTCCACTTGAGTATGTACTCTGCGATCAGCCATGAGCGTCGCACTTAAAGTCACCGTACCAGCAAGCATAGGCTCTAATGTAACACTAGCCTTACCATCAGCCTCAAAGCTAACAACTTTGCTATCCGTCTCTTCGCCAGCAATACGGGCAATCGGTGTATCCTTTTGCTCTAAGCTAAATCGTACCTGCTGCGTCTCAGCTCCTTTAGCAAGCTTGCCACCATCAAAAAGGCTCACTGTAAAGGCTTTACTCGTTTCCCCCTTGCCAATGGTGCCATCAGTCCCTTCAAACTCCAGACTATAGTCATGGCTTACGGTGATTGTATACTCAGCTTCAGCAGCCTTATCTTGCTGCCGTGCCACCCTTCCATTGTGCCTGCAACTTGATAGGACCAGCCTCTGTCGGCGTTAGATAAACCCGCGCAGACCCATCAGACCCCGTCACCACATCTAATGATGATGAATTACCAGCTTTACCTTCCTTAGCGCTAAGGGTCGCGCCTCCCTCCACCGTAAAGCTAATGGGCTGAGCGCTCTCACCCTTGCCATGGTTCAAAAGGGTCACTTGATAAGCCTGAGCCTGCACACCCAGCTTCAAGCCAACCTGGTTAATAGCCCCTGTCGCTCCATCAAAAGTCAAACTATGACTAGCCGCTACCTTAACCTCCACTTGAGTATGTACTCTGCGATCAGCCATGAGCGTCGCACTTAAAGTCACCGTACCAGCAAGCATAGGCTCTAATGTAACACTAGCCTTACCATCAGCCTCAAAGCTAACAACTTTGCTATCCGTCTCTTCGCCAGCAATACGGGCAATCGGTGTATCCTTTTGCTCTAAGCTAAATCGTACCTGCTGCGTCTCAGCTCCTTTAGCAAGCTTGCCACCATCAAAAAGGCTCACTGTAAAGGCTTTACTCGTTTCCCCCTTGCCAATGGTGCCATCAGTCCCTTCAAACTCCATACTATAGTCATGGCTTACCTCAATAGTAATGGTATTAGATTGCGCTTGCTCTCCTTGCTTATTGCTTACCAATGCAAAAATGTGGTAAGTCCCAACATCCTTAGGTTTAAAGCTTGCTTCATTACTCGTTGGGCTTGTTGATGTGATGGTTCCTGAAGGGACATCAACATGCCAATCAACCTTAGTAATAGGCGTAGCTGACGATATGGAAAGCCTAAGAGGTATTGAATCCCCTAAAGCATAAGACTTCTCAGGTTGGTTCAAGCGAACTGAAAGAGCTTCATGGCGGTATTCAAGGATAATATTGTTTTCTCGATTCACAAACTCGTAGCGGCTTTGCCCAACAGGCGATAAGTCTTGTACTTTAGACGCCGAGAACTGACTCTTCCAAGGTACACCAAAGACATAATGCAAGCCGGCACTAAAAGTGCTTTTACGAAAATTATCACTACCTAACTGCTGATCAAAGGCAAAGCGCAAAGCAGGAACAGGCGTATATTCAATACCGTAGCTCCAAATCTGCGGATCTTTCTGCCCATTTATTTTGCCGCCAAGACCTACTTGCTCTCCAAACCATTGACTAAATTTTCCATTGAAAGCGATTTGCCGATATGTAGGCAAGATAGCTTTAGCAGCAATATCAAAGCCGGCCGCCGGCCGTTCCTGAAAAGCAATATTTGTACAACCAAGTTGCGCATCACAACCAATCTCAATCCCTGGTACATCAATACCAGAATCCTTCCAACCCGATAAGGGCATGTAATAATTAGAAGCTAATGCTACCCAATCCTTTTGTAACTCCAGCCCTAAGCTGCCGCGGTTATGGCCGCGGCTGAAGTCGTGATCGAAAAAAGCATTATAACCCAACATTAGCGAGCCGCTACTATATTGGGCATCATCGGGATATTGACCAAGCGCGTAAGGAAACCAGCGTTGCCCAATCCCAAAATTACCGATCCAACGTTGTTTATCATCAATAAAGGGGGAAGAGCGTAACCCAAGCTGCATGAAGGTCAATTGCTTAGCTGTGTCAATTAACGGCAGAAACACATCGCCTGAACCACTAAGCTTGCTTCCTTCAAACCCAAAATTAAGACGCGCTGAGCTTTTAGGAAATAGTTTTTTGACGCCAGCCTCTCCAGCACGGTCAAGAGCGCTTGGGCCTACACCTAAGACCCAATCACTAAAATTTCTCTGCTTTGGGCCGCTGTTCTCATCCGCACCCATATCGGTGCGAAAATCCTTGATCACCAAACCCACTGAGCCAGCAATGTTTGTTTGGTTAAAGAAAATCGCTAACGTTAAAACTATACGTAAAAGATATGCAAAAAACCCTATAAGAGCTTGCACCATACCACACTCACAACTATTGAGAAATATCTTCTTAACGTACCATTTTTATATAATGGTCACAAATAACAACAATGTGAATTTATTATAACTTATAATATAAAACCTAAAAATTTATTTTAAATTCAAATGAATATTAATAAATAATCATATATTAATAAAAATTAAGAAAAATAATATATGAGATTATTATGTTTTATATGATAAATAAATAATCATTTTTATATAATTACTACAAATAACAATAATGTGAATTTATTATAAATGATCTAAAAAAGCAAACCAATGCAAAGCCAAAAAGAGCAAGGACTGACGAAAGCGTGACCCACCCGGTAGGGGAGAGATCTTTAACTGACGAAATTGTTCAAACCGCTCTCTTTTACCCAGCACCCATTCACTATAGAGCTTACCCACGAAATTCGCTAACATAACCCCGTGGCCCGAATAGCCACCGCAATAAGTCATACCAGGCTCTATTTCACGTATATAAGGCATACGCTCACGGGTTATCGCCACCACACCGCCCCATTGATGGCTAAGAGTGACACCGCGCAATTGTGGATAAATCTCTAAAATCTGCTCATAAAGACGCTTCCCAAGATCACGCGGGATCTTGCCATTATAACTTTCTGCTCCGCCAAATAATAAACGTTTATCAAAACTTTTGCGAAAATAACGCACCACAAAGCGAGAATCGTCCACAGACTCCCCCCCCGGTAATAAAGTAGCAGAAGTAAGCAAAGGTTCAGTCGCACCGATATAAGAGTGGATAGGCATAATGTACCGGTCTGCCCCATAGGCACGACCCAAAACATAGGCATTGGTCGCAAGCAAAACGCGCTCTGCCCTCACAGCCCCCTTAGAAGTCTCAAGCATAAAAGCGCCCTTCTCGCGCTTAATTGCTTTCACAGAGCTTTGCTCATAGAGCGCCGCTCCCGCTGCCGCCGCAGCACGCCCAAGAGCTACCACCAATTTTAACGGCTGAATATGGCCAGTGCCTGCATCATAAACCCCGCCATGATAAAAGGAAGAGCCAAGTCGCATTTGAGTTTCGACCTTATCCATAAAATGCAAATCATGATAATCATAACGCAACATATGGGCAATATGCGCCTCATAAGCACGGTTCAAACGCTTTCTATGGGTAAGAGACAATTGCCCTCGACAATAATCAATCCCCCCTTCTGTGCATTGATGCCAGCCCAAAATATCAGCCTTTGCCTCCTCTGATAAGGAGAAAAGCGCTTTTGTTCGCTCAAAACCATAATATTTTTCCAGATCATTAACCCAGTGCCGCAACCCTGTACCCAATTGGCCACCATTATAACCAGACGCGCCCTCACCCAAGCGGCCGGTCTCTAAAAGTACTACATCTTGTCCAGCTTTTGCCAAATGATAAGCAGCAGAAAGACCTGTATATCCCCCACCAACAATTGCGATAGAGCAAGTAAGTATCTCATTTAACTTAGGATAAATAGGACGGGCGCCAATATTATCTTCGTACCACGAGCGCCCATGAGGCATTAAAGATTGACCGTATATCATAGAATTCATGCCCTTAATGCTTAATACGCTTTACACATTAAGCAAAAGATACTCCCGCTCCCACGGGCTAATCACTTCCATAAATGTTTCAAACTCCTGCCGTTTGATCGCCGCATAGGTACTCACAAAAGAATCGCCTAAAACCGCCCGCAATGCTTGATCACGTTCAAAAAGCCCTACAGCCTCAATCAAACCGCGTGGCAATTCCACACGATCCTCATTTACCGTTTGAGTTGCTGGATCATCAGGCATAAGCTCACGTTGTAAGCCAATCAACCCACAAGCCAAAGACGCCGCCAAAGCCAAATAAGAGTTAGCATCCGATGAAGGCAAGCGATTTTCTACTCGCCGTGCCTCGGGTTTTGAACGCGGCACCCGAAAAGCAGCCGTGCGGTTATCATAGCCCCAATGCAGATTTACTGGCGCTGATGCATCGGGGGTCAGACGACGATAAGAATTCACATAGGGGGCTAACATAACCAAAGCGCTAGCCATATGATGCTGCAATCCACCAATAAAATGGCGAAATTGGACGCTTTCAGAACCATCTGCTCGGGTAAAAATATTCTCGCCCGTCTTAGCATCAACAATTGATTGGTGAATGTGCATCGCTGACCCAGGCTGGCCTTGGATAGGCTTAGCCATAAAGGTAGCATACATATCGTGTTTTAAAGCTGCTTCACGAATGGTGCGCTTAAAAAGAAAGACCTGATCTGCAAGTTCAATAGCATCGCCATGGCGCAAATTGATTTCCAGCTGGCCCGCCCCCTCTTCATGGATGAGCGTATCAATCTCTAAACCCTGCGCTTCAGAAAAGTGATAAATATCATCAATCAATTCATCAAATTCATTCACACCCGCAATAGAATAACCTTGCCCCCCTCCGATTGCGCGCCCCGAGCGCCCTACGGGCGACGTCAATGGATAGTCAGGATCAGGATTTTTTTGCACAAGGTAAAACTCAATTTCTGGCGCTACTACTGGTCTTAACCCCATTTCATAATAAGCACAAAGCACCCGACGCAGAACATTGCGCGGCGTATAATCTACCAGTTTTCCATCTTGATAAACAAGATCGCAAATTGCTTGAGCTGTGGGGTCATCTTCCCAAGGCACCACACTGAGAGTAGAAAGATCTGGTTCTAAACGCAGATCACCATCCGTTTCAGGATAAAAGAAACCATTACCGTTTTCCGGATAATGCCCCGAAATTGTGATCATAAACACAGCAGACGGCAAGGCTAACGACGTCTCAGAGGTAAATTTTTTCGACGGCATCATCTTACCGCGCGCTACGCCAGCTTGGTCGGGGGTAATACATTCAATATCTTCAATGCCCCGAAAATCCAGCCACTCTGCCGCTTGCTTCCAATTCGCTACGCCTCGCAAATTTTTAAGATAAGATGCAGTCACCTTACGTGCCGCTTTACGCACCTTTTTACGAGACGCCGTTCCATTTTTCTCAGCTGTCATAAAGCACCAATGTCATTACCCTATTAATTTAGGCTATGCTTAGCCTAATGTAAAGGGCGCAAACAGAGCGTCATTTACAAAGCAACACCAAGCAATTGAATAAAGCCCATTTGTGAGCAGAATACTGCATCGCGATATGACAAGAAAAAATGATGCTTTAAAGATGACAGAAAATAAAATTGACTCTAAGCTATCATCAATATAAAAATTCAGATAAATTCATGTATTTAGCGCGACATAATATAAAATATTAAGGATTATGATGCGAAAAGAGCCTCAATCTTACATAAGAAAAGAAAAAATTCTTATCTGCGCTTTAATTATTTCAAGCATTTTACCTCTCCTTGATGGGAGCATTGTCAATATTGTTTTATCCAGCCTTTCCCAATATTTTCATGCGTCAAAAAGCAGTGTGCAATGGGTTGCCACCGCCTATTTTCTTGCTAGTGTTCCAGGCTTGCTGATATGTTCCTATTTACAAAGAAGGCTTGGGGTCAGGGCTACATGGCTTTGTGCAAATCTGATTTTTTTATTAGGCTCATTGGCCACAGGGCTTTCTTATAATTTTGTAACTATCATCGCGGCGCGTATTGTCCAAGGTCTTGGTACTGGGCTTTTATTACCGCTTACGCAAAGCATTATCGGTTCACAATTTGGCCCCGAACGCTTACGGCAAGTCATGGGCACTGTGGCCATCCCTACCGTTTTTGCTCCTGCCATCGGGCCAATAATTGGAGCGAGCATCACGCAATATTTCTCTTGGCGGCTCCTATTTTTTATCAATATTCCCCTTATTATTCTATCAATCATACTTGGTAAGAAATATATTAAAACACAAAATCCAGAAAAAACGTCCTTTAATGCCCCCGCTTTTATTAGCTTTTCTATTTCTCTTATCTCATTTTTCTATTTACCTATAATCATTCATAAAAATTCTCCTAAAACCGTATATATATTTATTGCTATGTCTTTTATTTCTTTTATTATCTTTATCCTAATCAATTATAAATCACGCACGAAATTGATCCTCCTGTCAGGCTTTAACAATTTTGACTATTGTCTACTCATCTTTATGGGTCTCATGACTGCTTTTATCTTTTTTAGCTTTCTGGTCTTTTATCCCTTAGTGAAATTACAAAACACATCAAGCTCACTAAATCTTCTTCTTATCGGCGCTATTTTAGGCTTACAGGGCGTCGGCGCTTGGCTTGGCCGACAATTTATCTATCAAAAATGGAAAGAAGCATCGCCCTTTTTCATGCTTGGCCTTGGTTTGCTAATTGCTACAATCGGCCTTTTGTTTTTCGGTCACACATTCACCCTTGATGCTATTGGTTTTTTAATACGTGGTATGGGTTTTGGTATTGCTACCATTGTCTGTCTTACAGCACCCTTACAATATAGTGCAAAGCACTTCATAAAAGATACAGCCGTGATTACACGTATCGCCCAGCAAATTGGCGGGGCTTGTGGTGGCATTTTCACTGGTTTATTAATACATATGATTTTTATGCAAAAAATTAATCTCAACCAAGCTTACTTAGTATTTTTAATTATTTCTTTTATAATACTAATAATCCTAATAACTATTAGGAGTATATTAAAAAATTATTAAGGAAGGGGATGAAAATTCTATGCATAAATACGGTGTGCTTAATTCAAAATACGCATTCCCTTTAATTAAAAAGGAACTAGACAGATAAGGCAGCACCAAGCCTTTCATTTTTTATATATATCCGAGGAACATTGTTACATTAAGTAGCTTTTGCAGCCTAATCGCCCAAAGGATTTTTTGAAACCGCGGTAATATGCGCCGCATTTCGCAATGATGGCGCTACAGCTGATAAGCTACTCTTAATTCGGCCAATATGTCGCGGGCTTTTTACTAGCAGCATTTTAGCTTTAGAGATTCTTTAAGACGCAGATCAAGCTCGCTTGATGAGCCCTTTGTTTCCAATATAAATAAAGTTTTTGACTACCGTCCTGATCCATTAACCAGGCGCAAAATCGCGAAAAATAACAATGAGAAAAGTTGTCACAAGATAAATGGTACTGCAAGCGATACATCGGTTCGAACGTTCTCTTGAATTTTAACGTAAGAATTTGCGCAAAATGGCGGACCGAAAAAACTCTTAACCAATTTATTAGTTATCGCCAAACAGGGCTAGCCATCACCTACAAGACCACGAGCATGTTGCTAAACGGTGCAAAATTCTTGTCTTTATATATAAAAGCTATAGTATGCTATAATCACACGAAAACATAATCAGGAGGGTGTTAATGATGCATAAAGGCTTAAAATTTTTTAATCACTTTGTGCCTCTCGCACCTTATCCAAACACGGCTAAAGCTTTTAATCAAAGCAAAAATATCTTTAGCTTTATGTGGGCCACATCACCCTCCCGTACAATTTTCTCTCTTGCCTTAAAAATTCTTCTCCCTCTTTGCCAGCTTATTTTTGTTTTTATACTTAGTAAAATCAGCCAACGCACTGATATACCAAAGCTTTACTTTTATGCCTTAGCACTTTTTATAGGCTTTTCGTTTGTAGCCAATATACTACTCATGCGCCTAGATGCTTATTTTAGTCGCTCTTTGATCAAAAATTATGAACTGATCTTGACCACTCTAAAACACGCACAACTAAGCTTAGAGCAACTCCAACGATTAAGCGCGCGCGATTTAAACTTTATGCTGGATAATTGCTCCCTAACGCAAGGGGTGATCACGACCCCTATTTTTATCGCTATCACAATGGGCTTAGCCTTCTTTTTAGATGGCCTAGGAGGGGTGTTCACCGTGAGTTTTATCCTAATACTTATCCCCATCGCGCTTATATTAGGCATGCTAAGCGCCAAGAACTATAAAACCATTATGGATAAAACAGGTCAACGTATAGAACAAGCCACTTATTGGCTGCAAAGCGGCGCTTTTTTGCGCTCCATTCGCTATTTCAAGCAGCTAGAAAAACTCGTCGCCGTTATGCAAGCAGAAATAACACTCCGCAATAAGGATACGTTTTTAAAAGGCTTCGAAAACTATTTTATCAGTTTTGGTCGCTTGCTACCTTATATTCTCGCTACAGTTTTATCTGCCCATTTCTTTTCAACAAATTGGACAGGCCTTATCATTTGGCTTTCCATCCCCATTTTAAGTACAATCATCTCTTATCCGCAAAGCCTTATCGCTTATAAGCAAAGCAATAGCGCGCTTGAAGCCATAAGAGCACTAGCAGAGGGCGAAGCTAAAGAAACTGATGACAAATTACCACCAAGCACTAACGAAACGCTCCACTTTTCATCGCAGTGGCCCATATGGCCAAGCACACTTAGCACGCTGTTAGCGATAAAAGAAACCTTCGAAAAAAAACAACCGCAAACAGACCTAGAGAATCTTTTAAAAATTCTCTTTTTTATCCCTGAATTTGGAAATACTGTACACCAAGTTTTGGAAAAAGAAATCCACTATGCTGGACAAAACATCTCAGATGGGCAGCGCTTTCGTCTACAATTATTGCGCGCCCTGCACATCACCAAAACGCATGGCGTGAAATTACATATTGATGAAGCCTTTACAAGTCTTGATGCGCAGGCAGCGGCACAAATTTTAGCCCATTTGTCAACGCTAGATTATGTAAAACTCACGCCGCAAGTACTTGCGAGCGCGCCGCAATTGCAAATAAACCAGACTGCGCGTATAGCGACCGTTCCTCTAGAGCAAAGCGCGGAAAGCTTGCGTAATAGCCAAAAAGCGCCGCAAGAAAACACCAACAAGAGCAAACTTTTTACAAATATAGGCCGCCTAACACTATCAAGTTTCCTTGCGCTTTTTATTCCGCTTACCATGCTCCTTTATATGGCGAACCTAACCTTGGATGGACAAGAGAAGCCACTTTGGTTCATTGGGCTATATATGATTCTGGGCACACTGCTCGGGGCCCTTGCTGGTTTTTATATTGAACAAAGCTTACGCACAAAAGCGCAAGTGCAGTTATCTCAAGGTTTAACAAATATCCAAAACGCTGATCACGAAACAAAACTACAAATCATCTCACGTGATTTTACGACAGTGCTGGAGCGTATTACTTGGTATTTCCAAGATATCATCACCATAGCTAGCTTGCTTATAGGTAATGCCATAGCGTTAGGCTTTGCCTATGGGCTTTCTGGGTGGGCGCTTGCCGTGGCTTTTAGCCTATGCCTCTTCTTGCTTTATCACACCTTTATCAGCGCGCTCTATGAAACGCGTTTGCAAGCAGTCCACGGCTTTGACGCCCTGACACGCGCGACCCATACCGCCCATGCCTTTGCCTGCGCAAAAACTAGCGCTCTGAAGCTCTATATGCAGCACTATATATCACCCATCAAAACGAATATAGAGCACGATCTACGCCACTTTTACGAAACAAGATTACAGAGCTTTATTTGTCGCGGGGTTGTCGCCTTATTCTGCCGCTTTCTCAGCGAGATCAGCATTCTTTTAATCGCTCTTATTTTTTATTTTTGGCCAAGAAACCATGCAGCTTATATTTTTATTATCAGCGCTTTCTTGCTTATCCGCGCAGATTTAGCCAATGCATTTTTAGCGATAACTGGCTTTAAGTCACAAAGTCTTTCGCTTCAACGCTTAAATCGCTTTGCGCAGATGCAAGAGACTGTCCCTATAACCCACGACAAACATAAATTTAATATCGCAGCTTTTACAGCGCGACACCACTATAATAGCCTATGCCTACAACAAGGAAAAGCTTATTCGCTCCGTGGAGCTTCTGGGCAAGGTAAAAGTGAATATCTACAAGCGATTAGTAAAATTATACCAGCGCAAAGCACGCAGACACCCCACCAACCAGAAAACCAAAACATAGCATGCGTCTATATAGGCCGCAACACATTGACCCTACTACAAAAGAAAATCCAAACTTTTGACGACATCCTACCCCTTATCGAAACCGCGCTTAGGCCCACAAACGCCATACGCCCGAATGAAAAATTTTCCCCGCATTTACTTCTACTAGATGAAGCTTTTTTTGCGGTCCCAGCCGCAGAACACAATCAACTAAAATATCAGCTACAAACTTATGCTGAGCAAAAAAATATCAGCGTCATCGTGGTTGACCACCGGTTTAACTTAGATCAAGACATTGAGATTGGCGCAGTTATCGCAAAAGATGCACCCGCCCAGTTCTAAAACTTCATAAGCTTTAGGTGCGGCTTAATATACAGACCTTCGTCAATATTAACATTAGATTTCAGTGGTAAGTAATTGTAATGGCCGTCTTGAGACACATGCCTTGTCAACAACGCAATATGTAAAACCTCCAGAAAAAAAGAATACTTCTGAATGTGCGTAACGTCACGCTGCTGGAAATGTAAGGAAACCAGTTCTAATAATAATAAATCTAAATACACAACGACTGTGTCAGACACCTTCTGCAAATAATTTTCCAGATCTAAAGCTAAATAATGAAATATATCAACCAGTCTCATCCTATCAGGATAGCTGCCATAAATATCCGATAACCACACTATTTTTTTACTTCCACACAGGACATCAGGGTCATAGTACTCTTCGAAAGGGGTAGACATCTATATTCAAACTCGAAACTTCATCTAAGACTGCTGATATGCTTTCTCGCAGCCTGCAATAAATGAAACATGATTATAACTGCGCAAAATTTTTTGAAATAGCGGCATAAAATACTCTCCACCATTTTTTTCTCTACGCATTAATATAATATTCATAACCTACTCCGAAGCATTATATATTTAACACTTGCTATATTGCACCAATAGTTTGACTAAAAATGCGTTCAATGCTTGAATTGCTATAAAATGAACAGGGAATTCTTCTTAACTGGCAATAAAATTTTATAATAGCACGTAACTCATCACAAAATATTTTAGAAAAACCAGGATATCGCGCAAACAAAAAGATATCGAACCACACGCTTCCAGCTAATTGTGCGTTTTCAAAATCAATCATAAAAAAATGCGGACCTTGCTTCAAACAATGTTCAATTTTAGTATCCCCAATCATAATAGCTTGATTCTTAGGATAAAATGCATTACCAGAACAACATAAATCTGGTACGACATCATTTGTTGGAAGTCCGACTTGCGTCAAATTATCTATGCCCACATCATGTAGATACGCGCATGTTCTAATAATGCGCCTTAAATTTTCCTTAGTGCAGGAAAATAGCTCACCCTGGATATATTCAATTACTAATATCCTAGCATCTGCGAATGACGAAAGGACGCGAATAGTTCGAGCATCCTTAAAAAGTGCGTAGCCGAACAATTCTTTGTTAAAATTTTTCTCTAGAAAATGTTTTTTTATAATTACATTTTTTTGAAGTCTGCATGAATGCGCCAGTAATACAACTGATTTTTCGCTACTCGCAATGGTTTTAATGTATTTATAAGCAGCACCGATTTTCTTTAAAATATCCAATACAACCTTAGTTAATCGCCCTGGTGCCAAAGCCTCTAACCGCACCACCGACAACTGAGCCTCACGCCCCAGCATATGTTAAACCTTCTGTGCATAAAACTTTTTTATAATTCGCATAATAGAGCTCATTATTTAACTGTTCACCAAAATATTCAAGAAAAAACGCGATTGGGCTCTCGTAGCGCTCGCAGACATACCACTGCGATGCTGATAAGTACATAAACTCCCATACTTGTATATCCCCAGCCAATAACGCCACGAAATCATCATACGCGCAAACAATACCAAAAGGTATCTCTTTTACCATGTTGCGATCGGCTTTTACCAGTGTAAAACTTACGGTGGAGATATCTAAAAGAAAATGCCAAGGTAAAGCATTAGAAATTAATGTTATACAAAAGCGCTCCGTGTTAAGCTCTCTGCCAAGATAAAAATGTTGCGACAAAAGAGTTTGTCCATATTTACTTACCAGCATAGCTTTAGCCATTTTATCTAATTCTGCTTTAATTTGCTCCTCAGTCATACCGCCGCCCGAAGCGCGCATATCTTCCGGGTCAGCCGTCGTCCCGCTATTGTCTACTGCTCTTATCCACGCACATTCAGACACACTACTCAACATCCCTACATTGCATGTCTGCCCTGGCGCTAGGGAGAACACCAGTGACTTTATTGTTAATGCTTGTGATAACTTAGCTAATTCTGTATTAGACCATATATGGTCGATCCCATGAAGTGGCGTATTATATCCATTACCTGAGATCAAAATATTTGTCGACCGCCCTATCTGTTTTAAGGGCTCTACGATAATTTTCTCCAAAAGCGTTAATCCAGCCGAACGCTGATAGCGTTTATCCTTAATAGGCAATATATTATCATAGCCTACACAGCTACCTGCTCTTGAACGATTAAAATTATTCGTAACGACCAATAAATTCGGAAGAAAGACAGTCTTATTGCGAACATCACGATAGAATAACTCTGATATCTCGGTGTCCGATTGTATAAATATACTTTGATCGCTATCTGTAATATACAAATTAGCTACACATAAATCCCAATATAGGATCTCACCTTTTGGCCTATAATATTTAACACTTCCACCAAAAATCGTTACGGGTTCTTCAAAATCAATCCGCTTAAAAACAAATCCTAATTCTTGAATTACCTTTTCAGCCGCATAGGAAAACAACGCAGGAGCATACACATAAATTTCTCCTTCAAAGGCTTGCCGTATACGAGCCAACTACCTAGGACAAAAATGCTGGATATGATCAGAAGTAAAAAAAATAGCCTTTATGGCCGGCATCTGCTCCAGCAGCACCTCTCGTTCTGGGGTAAATACAAATTGCCGTTGAGGATCCGAGCCAAACCCCCTACCCAGAATCGGATCTATCAAAATATTTACACCATTTAAAGCTATTAAATAGCTCTCATGCCCGATAGCTACAATTTCCATCTTCTACCCCCCTTTCCGACAATTGCGCCATATGCTTTTCTATAATACACTCTAATAATTCTGGACTACCATTCTCACCGTAATAACTATAAAAGAAAGGAATAATACCATCAAAAACAGCTCCAACAAACCAAGATCGCACAGAGAGACCAACAATATCCCAAATCTGTAAATCACCTCGCACCATACCCATAAAATCAATCAGAGGAATATCCAGACCGAACGGATACGCACCGTAAAAATACTCACTAGACATATCCGCTACTTCTTCAAATTGTCCAGTAATAACATTGAATGCAAAACTAGATCTCAGATCTAACGCATCGGAACGAAAAATAAAGATGATACGTTTTTCACCCAGCGGCTGGTTCTTATACTCATGTAAAGCTAGTGCCGTCCTGCCCACCGCAGATAGCAAAAGTGCTTTCGTAATCACACCTAACTCAGCAACAGCCGCACTTAAATCGCTATGGTACGCTCCAATACAGCTATAATCAGGAAGCACCGAAGGCAACACATTAATATTCTTTTCTAATTTGATAAAATCCGTGAGCTCGTCCTCCATTAGCTTCAATTGTAACGCATCAAGCTTTATCCAATCAACTTGCTCTCGTGAAGACACTTTACCATCGAGAACCAAACATTCGCCCGTACTCGAATCACCCATTTTTTACACCTTAACCCTTTGATTTTACTTTATAAAAAAATAGGTTCGGGATTGATTTTTGGGGGTTCGGAAATAGGTTTGTCGAAAAAGTGGCAGTCCTCTTATACGAATTTTATTCCAATCCAACCAAAAAATCAAACCCAAACGAATCAAAATCAAAAGGTAGGGCATGGGGCAAGCCGCCTCGCTTGACAAAAATCCTAAAACCGCTATGTTGAGAACAAGTGCTTCAAAAACACTTTTATCTATAGCGGTTAAATAACCGAAATTATTTACCGTTCCGAACAATTCGACTTATTGTCATGCTTCTATGCATGCACCTTATGTCGGGTGTAGTTACGCCATACAATACCCGCAAGGGAAAAGTGTAACGACGGACTATAGACCGTGTTTTTGAGCACCCGACGCCCTTATAGGCGTCTTATCAAAAACGTTTAATCTATAGGAGTTCAATTATGACTGGTTCAGTGAACAATGCCAAAAAGGCAAAAAAAACTTCCCAAATAAAACAAGAGCTTTCGAAAGGCTTAGACGCATCAGTACTCACTATGTCTAGCCGCGAAATCGCAAAGCTGTGTAATAAACAACATCAACATGTAAAACGTGATATTGATGCAATGCTTTTAGAGTTACAAATAGATGCGTCCAAATTTGGACACATCTATAAAGATGCTCAAAACCGTAAACAAACTGAATATCTTTTACCCAAGCGCGAATGCTTGATCCTCGTTTCAGGTTACAGCACAGTGTTGCGAGCAAAGATTGTTGACCGTTGGTTAGAACTAGAACAAGCACATCAACCACAGCTACAATTGACGCAAGAAGATGATACCGTCTATCGCCTTCCAGAAGACCGCACAAAGATACCGCTACGTATCAGAGACTGCATCAACAAACACGCCCAACAACTAGCCGCGCTATATCGGCTAGAAGCAGAGGCCTATTTGCTTAATCATGTTTACATGGGTGCTGTAGGCATATGGCGTGAGATATCCTTCTCAAAGGTCGAAACATGTCTAAAAGAAGTTCTATGGCTAGATGTGATCGATAAAGAATTAGCCGAAATGCGGTTCAATCATTATTTCCTCTTTAAATCGCTAAGAGACCTTATAAGCAAAGACGTTAAGAAGCTGGAAGAACTACACCTTTCAGCACCTAATGAGCGCTTACTGGTCGCTTAAGCGTAAAAATGCTTCCCCCGTAGCCATAGGGGGGAAGTGCTTAAATGCTTGCCGCAGTTTATTCCGTATGAATTTTATGCGCTTCAACATAAGAGCGTAGCACAGCATTCATGCGGGATTGGTATCGTTTACCACCGCGCTTAAAAAATTCTAATACGTCTGGATCAATCCGTAATGTAATCTGCTTTTTAGAAGCAGGTAACCGCATATCTGCTTTTAGCCAAGTGGCATTGGGCTGATAGGGGGCATCACTGGTATCAATCTGCTCATCCGATATTTTGCCTAAGGCTTCGAGTCTTGCCTTTTGCTGATTAGTCAAAGGAGGAGGATTATTCAGGTCAAGTGTTAGCTTCATAGTATCTTTTTTGCTCATGGGAAAGCGCCTTTCGCGCGGAAATAATCCGCATGGTATCCTCATGTCGAACGGTATAAACCACATATAAAATTGCTGTATAAACCTGTCCAATAGTTATCCAGCGATCTTCTCCGTAATCATTGCGCTCATCAAAAGCTTCAATACGTCCGCTATCAAGAAAAACACGTATGGCATCCTCGAAAGCAACGCCATGTTTACGCAAGTTCACTGTAGCCTTAGTGGCGTCCCATTCAAAATTCATATATATAATGTACATACATTTTGTAGTTATGTCAACTTTCAATCAATACCATAACCTCATCAAATCAAAAGCCTAACCGATGCTTAGCCTCATTCACTATAACAACGGGTTAGGTTACCTTGTGTTAGCTGATATCGAGGACGCGCTGATGAATAGCGCGTGCATTTAACGCACGATCAATGGTCTTGCATCGTAGGCAGTTGTGCTTGCTGTAAATAATGGGATTATGGCACTTGGCTTGCTCTTTAAAGAAAGAGCTAAATATTATTATAAGACTTAGCAAAAATTAAAAATGCTATCACTATTTGATAATTAAGTACGTGTTTTTATTGGTAAAAAATACAAGATTAAGCCCAAAGTATAGAGATATTTTTAACCTAGAGTTGTGGCAGTATAAGAATTCCTATTTGAGTGGTTCAAATAGGAATAAAGCCCTAGCGGAAACTAGGACTTTATTAATAGCGTTCCAGATAGTCAGTCATTCATGAATTACATTAATAGTAGCGTAGGCATATTTTTATGTCAAGTCTATATTAAAAAATTTTTGAATGCTGGGCTTTCTGGGTTTCCAAAAAACAGGAGATCTTATGAAAAGACCCCTCAATGATTTATATATTTCCCAAATTAAACTTGCCCTTCAACGTGGATATAAGCAGCATGATATTGCTGCCATTTTTGGTATTAACCAAGGTCGCGTTTCTGAAATAAACACAGGAAAATGCGGGGCAAATATCCCTATGGCTCATACAATCCCGCCCGCTCTCATACTTTATTGCGAGCAACAAATGCACTAAGCAGTTGGATAAACAACACTACTTAGTTCTAGGGGACATTCTTTTAGTTTGAACCGTTAGAAGTTGTAAAAAAATAAAGCCCTAGCTCTAACTAGGGCTTTATTAAAAGGGATAAGCCTAAGATAAGGAAATCATAAACTATATTGACAATAGCGTAGACATATTTTTATGTCAAGACAATCTAACTAGTTAAAATATAGGCTTATCTATTTTTCTCTATGCGACAATAATAGCGCAAGACGCTAAGCAATAACTCTATACTGGAAACACCAACAGCACCACAAATAAACCCCGCTAAACCCATAATATTATTAGGGCTGAGGCCATCATCAACGCCCACCATATCAAATTTTAGCAAGAGATGATAAAGCATATAGGAAACGGTGGGTGAAGCATAAATCGCCAATACACCGCCGCCCACCCATTCACAAACCCGTTGCCAACACGATTTATCATGATTGGCCAATTGACGTACAAAAGCACCAAATATACCAGCAAGCGCTGTTGATAGCATCATGCCAAACCATGAAAGCCAATCGGGGGGTATCTGTTTTTCGGGCATAGGGGATCCTTCTTACTGTGTAGATATTTTACGCCTTGCCACTGTAATTTTCGTACACATAAATGTTGACAAGTTTTTATTTTTCGTGTACAAAAAATTATGAAGATAATTTGGGATGAACCAAAGCGCCTTTCAAACCTTGATAAGCATGGCTTAGACTTTAGCGATGTCATTTATTTTGATTGGAAAAACGCTTTTATCAGTGACACCTATTCAAACCGTTTAAAAGCGATTGGCCGTTTTGCTAATGGTACAATGGTTGTTGTATTTGCACTGCTTGGAACAGAAGCTATATCTGTGATCAGCTTTCGCCCCGCTAACGAAAAAGAAAGGAAGGTTTTCAATGAACACTATAAAAAGCTTTAAGGAGGGTCGAGGCTATACAAAGGAAGATTGGGAAGATGTTACTTCTCCACCTTTAACTGATGAGGAGTTAGCGCATTTAAAACCAGCCCAAGAGGTTTTGCCTGCTTCTTTTTTTCAACGTGTGGAAGAGGAAAGACGCAAGCGTGGGCGGCCGCGGGTAAGTGTACCAAAGGAGGCTGTAACCTTGCGACTCGCCCCTGACGTCATCGCTCATTTTAAGACATGTGGGGCTGATTGGCGCGCAAAAATGAGTGAAGTCCTTACAAAAGCTAGTGAAGAGTAACCTATTTCCAACAATGTTGTTTTTTGCCGAATAGATCAGTGGTAAGTACCCAACGCGCAAGCTTTGGTTCATCGGCAACAAGGCGTGCGGGCTTATTGACTTGGGGTGGTCTCCTCCAGCCCATGCACAAGGGCGGTGCACTCATCTGACAGCCCGCCAAGAGCACGGCAGAGGTCAAAATCAGAAAGGTTAATAACTTCATCGGTGATTTTGCTCCTCTCACGAAAGGCCGAAACAGCACTCTTTAAGCTATCTACCCGTGCTATGCTTTTGCCATAAAAAAAGCCGCTCATAAAAGCGGCAAGAACTAGGGCACCATAAAGCCCAAGGCGATAGGGAAACGGCATATGCGCTCCTCAATTAAGGTCTGTATTTGCTTTGTTAACTAAGCATGAATAGGTAAAAATCTGCAAATACGCCTAGTTTACTGTGACTAGCTTAACGAGAAAAAATCTCATTAACACGCGATTTCATAGTTACTGATAAGAAGTTCATTAGCTACTTTTACGCTGCTATTTTGAGGCAAAATATAACGTGTCTTAACGGGCATCACATGGAAAGCACCAAATATATCGCGTATCGCGGGCACATCATTTAATGATAAAATAAAGGTGCCTTGTAGGCTAGCCAATTGGTCGGCCATTTTGGCGTAATCCTCGCGGCTAAATAGGCCTTTGCCGTAATGTGTTTCAAAGCCATAATAAGGTGGATCAAGGTAGAAGAGCGTACCGGTTCGATCATAACGGCGTATAAAATCGCTCCAGTCTAGATTTTCAACGATAACGCCAGCTAGCCGCCGTTGCACTGCCTCTAATAGAGGCTCTAATGTGCGCATATTAAACCGCGCTGTTTTGTCCCTTTCCATAGCAAAGGCGCGGCTACGCATGTCGCCGCCAAAGCTTAAGCGTTGAAGATAAAGGAAACGAGCGGCGCGCTCTAGGTCAGTTAACGTTTCTGGATCTTGCGCTTTCAAGCGATTAAATTCTGTACGGTTGGTAATTTGATAGCGTAGCATTTCAATAAATGGCTTGTAGTGCCGTTGAAGTATTCTAAACAGGTTAGCTACGTCTTTGGCGCGGTCATTGATGATTTCACATTTTGGAATAAAGCGGCGGCGAAAGAAAATTCCACCCATGCCTACGAAAGGCTCTGCATAGAGCTGATGAGGAATATCAGCAATAATAGCAACGATAGTTTTGGCTAATAAAAGTTTGCCTCCCATATAGGCGGCAACGGGCTTTACTGGTTTTACAGATTGTAAGGACATGACGTAATCTCTTAATGAATATAGTAAAATATAATATGGCGCTAAAATGGTTTTATAAATTTACAATCACGCCTCCTTTCCATGGTGAATCAATAAAAATACCTAATAATAAAAGCTTGTCTTTAACCGCTTATCCAATGCCATATTCAAACTCTAGTCGGTTCTTAAGCATAGGAATGGAGGCCAAGAATATCTTTGAAAGCGTTGGCAGTGGCTGTTGATAAAATTCATCCAGCATAAAGCGCGGCACAAGCAAATTAGCGGCAAAACAATTGGCTTCTTTTTCTTGCACAGCGTTTTCATCATTCAGGTCTTGGCGCATAAGGACTTTGTACTCGTTTGACGCCGCCCATTCCTTATGGAGCAAGGCATGGCCAAGCTCATGGGCAATGGTAAACATTTGCCGTAAGGGATATTCATCCTTATTGATATAAATCGCGTGTTCCTCGGCGTCATAAAACCCAGAAACATTGTTAATCGCTTCCTCTGATGTAAAGCTTACAAATTTGAGTTTGATGTTTTCATTTCGTGCAAGCTCCATAACGTTAACGGGGGGAGAAATGATACCGTATGTCTTTAATAGCCCAAGAGCCGTATTCTTGGCTTTAACATAATTGGGTTGCATGGCTCTATCCTGCACTTGCTTTAAAGATACATTAATACCACATTTTATTTTCTGACTTATAAAAAACGACTACAACCGTCTCTCTTTTTCATGGTGAAGGAAGACAAAAACACCCACACTTGCGGCTAAAACCATGATGAGAGCAAATGCCCATTGTACAGGACCAGAACCACTCACAAAGCCACTTAGCCCTGATAAAGAACCAATAAGCGGCGCAATCGTTCCAGCCTTTAACAAGGCGCTCTTCTCGCTTACTTGTGGTGTTTGATAATTTGATACCACAAAGTCACCGCGCGCCCAAAGGCCAGCCTCAGCGGCACGGCGATTGACCAAACCAACAATACGCTTACCACCTGCCTGCACCCATTTGGCAAGTTCACTTGGTACACAAGTGTAATCACCTTGATTAAGCTTCTTGAGAAGGGTTGAGCGTTCAAATGCATCTACCCCCACATTAAAGCAAAAGGAAACAAGTGCTCCAAATTGATTGTCGTTTAAGGTCACCTCGACAAGGGCGTCGACGGCTTGCTCATATTGGTGCAGATCTTGCAACAAAAGGGCTTGCGCCTCTTGTTCACGCAATACCATGCCTTGCTTGGGATAGGGAGCACCTGCTGCCGCCGTGTGGCCATAGCCAATCGTCCACACACCCGCACTATCGCAATAGGCTTCACGCCTTAAACCTTCCCATTGCTTGATCAGTGCAAGCCCTTCTTTGCTAATCCTTCGGGTCATGATTACTCCAAAAAAAACCCGCCTAAGCGGGGGATTGTGGTTTCATAGAATAGGTGTGGTAAACTAACTTATATGGATCACATCATCATTAGCGGTATTTTGTGGAGGTGCATTGTCATCAATGAGATCATCCTTTGAGGGTGTGGTTGCTTGGATATGATCGACAATGCGCTCTTGGTTTTCGTCAAAGATCTCACATTCAACGCTTGTGACATAGCCACTTTCAGCGGTAAGCTTGTGACTTACGCTCAACGCACGCCAAGTGGAAGGCATATAGGGTCGAAACGGTGGCGACAAGACAATCTTGGTTTCTGCCATGATAGAAGGTGCTCCGCCCATCTCAAAGCTAAATTTGGCTTTGCCGCGTGTCGCCTCATTCTTTTGTGTGCTCGCAAGGCTTACCGCCGCCGCCTCATTATGGGCTGTGTGACGCGCTTGTTGATAAGGCGCGTTGCCTACTTGCACGCTTTTTACAGAACCAGAGCGAATATCATTATATTGTACCGCAACACCACCCTTATCCGCAGGCTTGTCGTCTTTCTTATCCATATCCCCGCTATGGATGATATCCTCTTTGCCACTTGGCTTTGTGTCCTTCTCCTCTGGCAATTCCCAAGCTGTGCTGGCTAAACCATTGGCTTGACCCGCCTCAACCCGCGCTTCATAGCTAAACTTCCAGTCAGAACACATGCTTTCTTTAAGCGTAAACACGCCTAAATCAGTGCCACTTAGGCTTTTAGCCGTACCACGCTTAGCCAAAACCAACTTGCCATCTACGGGCTTAGCCACTGCGTCATACATAGAAGCCAACCGTGCCGCAAAGGCCATGTCACTTTCATTATGCTGATCTATATGCCGAATAACAATTTTAGCTAAATCCCTGTCCAACTTCGCTTCAAACCCATTGCGTGTTGCAATCTCTTGAGCAATCGTGCCTAAGGTAGTTTGATGATAGGATTGGCTTTTGGCGCTACGATAGGTTTTATGCATATCAGCGCTATGGCCAGTAATCGTTAAACTGCGCGGATTGGGTTTTAGTGCTATCGTATCAATCGTAAAGCTACCAAGGTCGCGCACCTCTCCCTCTGTATAGCCTAAGCGCACGCCAATAACCGTACCAATCAACGGGATAGTCAAACCATCATGACCCGCGCTCTTTGCATCATCAAGGGTAAGGGTTAAACTATTGCTTTTATTAGCCGCTTCATCCTTTACTTCAACTTCTAACAAATAGGGTGCTATTTTGTTTGTGATGTCTCTCTCATGGCTAATGATCTGACAAATAGGCTGCATGGGCTTAATCCCAAATGTTCACATAGGAGCCTGCGTTGGGGGTCGGTAGATCAGGCAAAACAAGCTTAAGACCCGCAGGCAAATGCGCTCCATAATCGGTCAAACGGTAATTAGCTTCATAAACAAGGCGTAGCGCCATATCTTGGTAGGCCTTTGGGTAATAATTATAACAAATGGCATCCACCATATCGCCTTCACGCGTAAGATAAATCTCATCCATACTATTGACCGCTATATTCTTTAAGGTTGATGGTAAATTCTTGACGCTTTGGTTGGCCATCACGAGTAAAAATGGTGTTCTCTTCCTCTACGCTTTCAATAATAAATTCGCCAAACACCTTACCATCACCAGAGATAAGCAAAAGGGGTTTGCCCTCATCAGCCATAGCGCGCATCGCGTCCAACTGGCCATAACCACCACGCCACTGCGGGTAGAGCACCCCTTCAAGGCTGATGCTTGTTGCATTAAGCGTTGGGTTTTGCAAAACGGGCTTACGGCCTAAGCGCGCTTGCTCAACCCAGCCATAACTATCGCTTCGTGCCCATCTTTGATAAGGCAATTGCCGCAAGGAAAAGCGAAAGTCACCTAACGCCATCATCATGCTAAATCACCCAATTGTGCCATGAGCTCACGGCGCTGTTGCATGGACAAGTCCTGCAAGGCTTTTTTGATCTGCGCAGCAATGTCTTTGACAGTACCATTGCTTTGCACCGTAAGATTGCTAATCGTTATGCTTGGATTATAGGCAACAGTATTGGGAGCGCTATAGCCACTAAGACGCGGGATATTAGCAGTGGGCGTTTGTGGTTGGCTTGATGCTATCTTGGCTTGAGCCGCTGTGTCTGCTTCCAATTGGCTATTGCCATCGTTAACGATGTTTCGTTGTACCTCTTCAACGCTTTTGGTCGTTACCGTAGCCGCAACGTTAAGGCCTAATTTGTTTTTTACCCAGTTAGGCATCCAGCTGATAAGACCCATAATCTTATCTTGGAGCCATTGGGTTAAGTTATTCCAACCCAATTTTAAGCCATTCCATAAAAAGCTACAGATGCCTTTGCCAAAATTTAACATGCGGCTACCAATATTACTGATAACATCAGTAATAAAGTCAAAGCAGGTTGCAAAAAAGTCAGTAATCCAATTCCAGCCGCTTTTGATGCCCTCCCATAAAAAGCCGATGATCCTCTTACCAAGCCCTAAGAAGTCAATGCTAGATATATAATTGACAACATTGCTAAAGACATCAACAACCTTCTCCCATGAGCTAGCTAGAAAGTCTGTAATGCTACTCCAGTTCTTAATAGCCAGTACCAGCGCGCTAATCCCCACAATAAGCCAACCAATAGGTGTTGCCAGCATCGCCGCGCCTAGACTTATAAAAGCAGGTACAAGCCCCCAAAGTGCCCCAATGAGCGGTCCTGCTATATAGAGGCCAACACCCACAAGCGCCAGCTTTAGGTGATTGCTCAAAAAGCTTGCCACAGGCTTTATGCAATTATAGACCCATTTAAAACTCTCTGCCCAGTCATCTATGCTCTTGCGTAAGTCTGATGTTGGGTCTTTTAAGTCCTTCAAGGTTCCTTTAAACCACTCTAAACCCTCTTTGATCTTGTCATTGATTAAATTCTTATTGGCATCAATCAATTGATTAAGCCAATCAAGAGTCTCTTTCAAAATGGGCATAAACCCTACAGAGATCCGCTTGGTAAAGGTGCTAAAGCGATCCGAAAGGCCTTTCATACTATTATTTAAATCAAGTGCCCCCGCCACCGCATCATCACCAATAATGCTTCCCGAAGCGCGCGCCTCTTGGCGCATGGCTTTGATCTCTTCACGTGTTTTACCCATAAAGGCCAAAAACTGCGGCCCCTTATCAAGGCCAAAGACTTGCTCGCTTAAGCCTTGTTGGCCTTCTTTCTTCATCTGCCCCATGCGCTCAATGAGATCGCCAAACAATGCGGCGGGGTCTTTCATTTTTTCTTTAAGGCTTTGTGCACTATAGCCAAGGGCGGCAAAGGCTTCTGCACCTTTCCCTTTACCCGTGGCGATAAATTCATTGGCGCGCCGTGTCATCTGTGCAAGACCATCGCCCATACTATCAGCCGTTATGTTAAAACTATCGCCTGCATATTGGAGCTCTTGCAAGCTTTCCGCTGATGTGCCAATGGCTTGTGCCCAATTATTAAGGCTAAGCGCATTGGTTGTTAGCTTCTTCTCAAGCCCATAAACACCGGCTACCAAACCACCACTGCCAAGCCCTACAAGAGCTGTCAACTTCGCAATCCGTCCTAAGCTTTTGTTTGCACCAGCCCCCACATTGTCAAAAGCCTTGCCCAAACCTTTGACCGATTTTGACAAGATAGAAAGACCTGTAACCCGCCCCATCTTATTGAGCTTAGTTTGCATACGTTTAATGGGACCGGATATCTTATCTTCAAGCGATAGCTTGATCACGGCATTAGCTAATTTGTCCATGATGATCCTTTGAAGGTGGGGAAGGTGGTTCAGGTGGTTCAGGTGGTTCAGGTGGTGTTAATCTTTTGCGCGCCCACTCGTGCCAAGAGACGAGCTCTTGGGGGGTGAGTTCTAGAAGCTCAGAAAGCGGCCAATGAAACACAAGGGCTAGGTCGGTGATGTAGGTGGCGGCTGTGTCCCAATCTCTAATTGGGATGGCCGCAAAAAATGGCCAATCATCTCCGCAAGGGCGTTCATGTCATACATGTCTAGTGCCGCTACGGCTTCTGGGGGCCAACCAGATAGCCTTACAATAAGCTTCTCAACTTGTTCCTGCTTTATACGCTCTAAGTCTACATGGCGTAAGTCTCCAACTGCGACACGCCGTAGTGTGATGTCCTCGTGAACCTTGCCTTCAAACTCAAGCGGCATGGCAAGCTCATATGTTTCTTCTAATGCAAATTTCCCTGCTAGACGTTTAACATTAACGCTCATGTTTTTTCTCCTAAAGTCCAATATTCGTGCGGTGTGCGGCAAGTTGATCAACGCCGCCAATGCGTTGGATCATGTTAACAATGTCAATCTCGGCATATTCCACATTGTCTTGTTCATAGCGGAAATATGAAAGCGTATAATCAATGGTTTGCGTGGTCTTTTGTCCTCCTTGCCATTGGCCAAAGTTCAAGCCTTTTTGAAGGCCACGTACAGAAATCACCACGGGCTCTTCTTTGCTACCTTGCGCCTGTACAGAGCCGCGCAAAATTAACGGCGTGTTAGGTGTGCTAAATAGCGTTAATAATTTAGGATCATAATCAGAAATCACCATTTGCATGGTCATGACATCAAGGCCTAACTCAATCTCAACAGGTCCATTCATACCAGCGGCGCGATGGCTTTCTACTTGTACCGTAAGATTAGGCAAAGTGACGCTATCAACGCGCCCAAGGTAAGAGCGACCGTCAAGATAAAGATTAAAATGTTTGAGAAGACGAGGTAACGCCATTAGAAAACTCCCTCAAAATAATCATTGGTTAGCCTTGAGCGAAAGACGATATGCTCAGCGGGTGTTGGTGGGGTGAAGTCTATGTCAAACCACACAACACCATCGGCTAAAGAGGCGGGCCTATTAAGTTCAGGATTGGCAATGCATTTGCCACCAAGAATGGCACCTTGGGCTTTGAGATCACGCAAATAAGCGTTCACACTTTCGCAAACATCGTCAAAATAGTTTTTGGTAATGGTACGGTCAATCGCCCAGAGATGACTACGCAAGATGCTGTCTTCAATCATATCAGCGGTACGTACCACCGGCAAAAAGGCCCATTTGGTTTCGCTTGCCAAGGTACGATTGCCCCAAAGCCGATAGCCATTTTCGCGAATAATGGTGGTGATCTTGCTTGCATTTAACAGATTAGCTCTGCTTGCTTTGTCGCCAAGCGCAAAGTCAACGGGGCGCGCAAGCCCCAATACCCCATTCAAGACTTGGTTGGACGGTGACCACCAAAAACCTTTCTCATAGTCAATTTTGGCAATCAATCCAGCAACTGCGGCGCTTGCCGGCAGGGTAAGTATATGATCACCTGCGCTAACCTTAACAAAGGGGTCAACCATATAAAGGCGCTTGGAAGATAAATCAGCAGCATATTGCTGTGCGTCTTCATCGGTTGTATTGGGTCCATCAATCACTGCAATGGCGCGAAGCTTTTGCGCAATGATGCTAAGCTTTAGCAACAACGGGGTTTATGATAGGCTTCTTGCTTTTTTCCTCTTGGGGTCGTTGATGGGTAAAGCCTGCTGCACATAGAATACGTGGTTCGAGCCCTAGTTTAGACTTAGCGGCTAAGAAGGCGTCAAGGCCTTCATAAGCGCCGGCCTCATTCACACCGCCAAGGACTTTTGCAAAACTTTCCCTATCTTCCTCAACCCGCACCACCACAATCACCGCACCAATTTGGTTAAAGATTTGTGCAACAGCATCAGGGAGTGTGCCACGGGCTTTACCTACTGCGCCTAATTTTGCCGCTTTAAGCCGTGATCCCGCAATCAATACGGGCTCATTAAGCGGGAACACTTGCTCATCAGCATCAGGTGCTGTGCCAATCAAGCCAATAACTGCGCTATTGACTGTGCGTATGGGGCGGGGGCCGTCGTCAATCTCAATGACTTCAGCACCATGTAAAAAATCTGTCATAGGGTAACCTCTTAGAAGGTGGGCAAAACGCAAAAAGCCCACGATGCGCAGGGTGCACAAGGCGGGCAGTTAGGGAGTGTTAATAAATAGGCGTTAGAAAGACTCAACAGCAAAAAGCAGAAGGCTTGAGCAAGCAAGCTATCGAGGGAGACGGGCTCCCTCGACTTAGGCAAGAAGCCCTTGCTGTTATTTGGAGGTTAATTCTATGAGGTTTATCCCCATAAGAGTTAAGCTTACAATTAGAAAAACGTCAGGTTGCTTGCAGATCGATCTGAGCGTTATATTCTTTTGGTAAGCTATCGTGGGTGGTTTTATGCCACCCACACTCCAAATATAGCAAAAGCAGTCAGGGTGTTCAAGGGTGATCTGACGAGGTGTGTTTATCTGCATCTAAGAGATCATGAAGAGAGGCATCGAGCGCTAGCGATTTTTGTTGTTTTTTCTCTGGCGGTATGAACTGTCCATTCTCATAACGCCAACCAATACCCGCCTCATCCGAGGGAATGGCAATAGCTCCGTCATTAAATGGATAGGTGTAGTTTTCAGGCGCGACGATTGTGTTAACCACCACGCCATCTTTTACAACAGCGTAATACATACTGTTTCCTCTTATTTTGGGTTGAGCCATATTTTGAGAAGAAGCAAACCAGCGGCTCCTTTTCCACCAAGACCAGATTTACCATGTAGCATATCTTTACAACCTAGGCCGCCATTACCGCCGCCGCCGCCGCCGCCCGCTGGAAATTCACCATCAGCGCCATCGCTTCCATCGCCAGCAGGGGTAGCTGGTTTAGTTGGCGTGAGCGGCTTAGCGGGCGTACCTTGATCGCCACCATCACCTCCTTTGCCTCCATAAGCAGAAGAGCCTCCTGCGCCTCCTGTAGGATTATAAAGTTTTGTCATAGGGTGCGTTATAGCCCCCACCACCGCCTCCGCCACCGCCGTAAATGGATGCACCACCCCGACTTCCCTCATAAGCACCCCCACCACCGCCATAAGCAGAAGAAGCCGCCAACTGATAAGAGGTACCCCCTTTGCACCTCCTCCACCTTTACCACCACCGCCATAAGCTTTCTCACCGCCGCGGGCTAATATAACAAGGTCACCGCCAAGCATGGTGTCGCCACCATCTCCGCCCATACGGCCCCCGTTGCCAATTATAAAGGCGTCTTGGTCTTCTAATTCTTTCTTAAGAAACTTCTTGATGACACATTCACCACCACCACCACCATTTTTCGCAATAATGCTATCGGCTCTGTAGGGAGCGCCCGCTCCACCGCCCCCCCAAGCCCAAACCTCAACAAGGCTGTCATCTTTGATATCTTTAGGCCATTCAATACGGCCACTCTGCGTATATTTGAGTTCTATATCGGGCTTCTCATCTGACGGTGTATAGTCGGGAATAGGTGGGGGTTCTGGTTGTGGTGTGGGGCGCGGCGCTGGTGGAGGTGGTTTGGGAAGCGCTTCTATGATACGTTCTATGTGTCGTTCTACAATAAATTGCACATAGGCCTCACTGACAAGACCTTGCTCTCCTTTATCGCCTTTGTCGCCCTTATCACCTTTTACGCCTTGGATACCCTGTAAACCTTGTAAACCGCGGTCGCCTTTGTCGCCTTTGTCGCCCTTGTCGCCCTTTACGCCTTGAGGGCCACGTGGACCTTGTTCGCCGCGCTCACCTTTAGCATCAATCTTTTGAGTGAGTTCACTCTTGGTAGCGTCAATCCTCTCAGCTAAGGCTTGCTCAACATCTTCAATTTTTTTTCGTTCGTGTAATAGGCTGTTATGTCCTTTGGTAGAGGCATCAACGTATCCTTTATTTTGTATTCCAAAAGCGTATAGAGACACTGGCAGATTCTCCATGCTCGCCCCGATAGCTTTGACCACCACCGCTTTCATAACAGCGGGCTTTCCCGCCAGCACCACCCCAGCTACCGCCACTGGCACCTCTACCGCCATACGCATAATTTGACCAGTCATAAAATAAAGTCTGACCATTTGATCCGCGCGACCCGTCCACGTCCACTCTCTAACGGGGCTTGAACCCTGCTTAGCGAGGCCATAATTATCCCCACTACCACCGCTACCGCCTAGCCTATATATAGGTGGTGCCAGAAGAACAACGCGCGTCAGTACCATCATTACCGCTCCCAGCGTGTAATATAGTATCTATTGTGACACTAAGGCCTATATGAACATAGTGGTTATCTTTTAAATCGGCTTTAAATCCATACCAAACAGATCGACCGCCCCCACCGCCGCCGCCTCCACCACCAGCACGATACTCATTACTACTTAGCCAATTATGCTCATAATAATAATCACCGTCCCCACCATTCCCACCCGCACCATAGGCTATGATTTCAATAGCCGTGTCATCATCTACCCATTCTGGAAACTTAATATAACCGCTTGTCTCCAAATAAAGCGACGCATCAGCTGTCTTTGGCCAATTTAGGGGGTTATTCCAAATTTTTTTTTTAAATCAGCAAATTGCGCATCAAAGGCTTTTTTTTGATTGGCTAGCCGATTTTGCATATCCTGTTCTTGTTGCTTTAGCTTTTGATTAAGCTCTTGCTCTATCTGTTGCTTAGTAGTGGTAATGTCACGCTCTATCTGTTGCTTGGTACTAGCAAGTGTTTGGTCGGTCTCTTTCTTAGTATAGATGTCACTGGCATCGTTCTTTAAATAGCCCCAAAACAAAATCTGCGTGCCGGCTTTAAGCGGCGCTGTTAGTTTGAGGCTAAAGGTGCTCGTTGCTTTGTTAAAACTTAATCCATAATCTTCATAATAACTATTGCCGCTTATAAAGACCATGCCATCATCAAACCCACCATCAACCTTAAATGGACCCGTTTCACCCTCTACTTTTGTGACATAAAGCTGTTGACGCAAACCACCAATCGACACCGTAGAAGTGGGAACCCAGCCATCTTTAGACATTTGCTTCATCTGATTGGGATGTTGGCTTATATCAAACGCCAAAGTGCCGATAGGAGCCTTGACAGGTAAGCTTGTAAGCGCCCCTAGATATAGCGTTGTTTAAAATCAGCAAGCAATTGTTGCGTGTCATTTTTTGCTACTTGCGCACCATTGCGTGCTTGTATCGCATTGTTTAAATCGACATGCACGTGCTGCTTATCGTCTTCGACCTTTTGTTTATCAAGGGCTACGTCATCGCGTAACCTTTTCGTCTGATCAAATAGGGTCTGACTAGCCATGGTTGCGGCGGCTAAGGCTGATACTTGCCAATCATCTAAGGGGCCAAGCGTTGCATCGCTGTTTGCCCCATAAACCGCCATGACAAATAGTCGTAAAACCGCTCTCTCACGATCATAGTGAATCATCCGGCAAATGGCGTAAGCCGTACTATCATGCTTGCTGGTTAAAGCCACGAAGGGCGAGGGCACAAAGCTTTCGGCTTGCTCACCCTTAACTAAGGCAATATCGCGGATATCCCCTTGGCGAACGCTTAAAGCACCATCCACATCAGCAAGCAAAAACCCAAGTTCTGTGAGTTTTTGCAAAACGCTCTGTTATCGGCCCTAAAATCTCATTAAGCCGTTTAAGCCCCATAGCCAACACTTCATTATTGGCTTCATCAAAGCTAAAGCTTTGGCCTTCAACCTTTAATAGACGCGTGTCAAGATCGCGCACCAAACGGTTCCAGCGCACATCATCTAAAATATCACTACCGCGTACACAATAGGCTGGATAGCGGCTTTCTGGGTGTTTCTTTTCTACCTGCTGCACAGCTAAAACCTTTGTTTATCTTCGCTTAAACCTCTGGCCCAACTCTAATGACTTCCTCAATCAGAGCGGGGTCAACATCTTCAAGCAGGCTTCCTAGAAAATAATTAGTACTAATGGCGGTATAGGTTGTATTATGAAGAGTCACTGGTCTATTGAATGTGACCTTATAATAGATATCGGCTTCATATTTGCTCTCTTGTGTCGTCTTTGCCATGAGTCTTCTCCTTTACGCTGTGCGACCAATATCAACGCGCTCTGCTACGTGATAGGTGTTAAGTGGGCTTTTAGTGGTGCCGGTAATCTTGATTTTATAGGCTTTGAGGGAGGTAAACTTAAATTGCCAGCGCCGCTCTATCGCGTTGGGATCTTCAGTTTTATAATCCTTGACGCTACTTGGCGCGGTAAGGCTTTTAAAATCATCACCAGCCATAAGTCGCACAACGCATGTGTGGTTAGTCTGCTCGTAGTCTTCAAGCCTTAAGCGCACCTCTACAAGGGTGACGCCTGTAGGCATTGTGCGTGCCTTTGAGATATGGGTATAATCTGTGCGTGCGCGCGCTGTTGTGATGCTTGACGCAGAGCCAAAGGTAAAGCTTGGCATAAGGTCAGTTGTTCCAATGAACACCAAGCGCGCTTCATAAAGCGGGTTAAGACCGAGCAAGAGGTTTGGTGCATCGCTAGCAATGGGTCTCCATTGGCCTTCAACACGGATTTGCCACACCAATTGACAGCCTTCGGGCACAAAGCTTTCGGCCAAAATATCAACATCACCAATGCCGCCTTCCAACACCCATGGCTCCACTTGCACTTCTGCGCGTGTTGCGTTGAAATGGGCATAATAAAGGCGCATAGCAAGATCAATTTTAGCGTCGCCCATAAACCAGCCGCCGCCATCGCCCGAATAAAAATATTGGCCTTGGCCATATTTATTGCCATTGATCGTGCAGGCCATATGCGCACCATCTGTTACCAAAACCAAAGCATAGCGGCCTTTGGTCACAAAGACGGGGCCTATAGGGACTTTGGTCTCATGGGGATAGACTTTAAGATCCTCTACTGCGATCTTGACCCGCGCCAACACCTTGTTCAAATCAGGTGCGCCGTGATCGGTTTCTGTGATCAATACATGGATGTCACCCGTTTTAGCGATTTGTGAGAAGAACAAATCAATATGGGTCAACCAACCATCCTGTGCATTGAGCCATGTTTGCGCGGCAATCGTGCCGTTTAGGGTGAACGTTTCCACCTGCGCATCCCAATAGGCTTCATCATAACTATCATACCAAAATTGGGTCACCCGCACATAGCCCGTATGGGCGGCGGCGTTGCGACGATCTTCTGGTGTTACTTCCCATGTCTCACCATCCCTGCGAAAGATCCCCGTAACGGGGTCATAGCGCCCCGAATTCCACCAAGAAGAATTGGTGCACACCGACCTTGTAACCCCATAGCGTATGCGTGTGCGGGTGCGGGTCTTTTGCACCATGTTCACACCGCTTCGCACCGTATATTGCGAAAGGATAATCTCACCATCCTTACCCGCAAGATCAAGCCTTAGTTTAGGACTATAGGCGGGAAGCGCAAAATTGCCATTAAGCATAACACGCGGCTCTAATGGATTAAGCAAGTTGATATTAGCTTTGCGCTCAGCCGCGTTGCCAAAGCGTATACCTTCTTCAACCTTACAAAGATACTCAGGGTGTTGGCTATCACTATCGGATTGCTTAAGGCTTAAATAGTGATCAGCACCCCAAAAGGACATATCTTCAGGCATGCATGCCAACCCGCGCCTTGAGGCGACCAATATCAGCGGCGGCATTAAAAAACTCATCTTGGCGCACCACGCCTTTAAGGCTTGATGCTAAGGCGGTCATATCGGTATCCAGCGTATCAATGCGCTTACCTGTGTTGTGCATCCAGCCTTTCACATTTGTGATATCGGTTTGTACCTTCTCAAGCGAGATAATCCTATTCTCTTGCACCGCTTCAATTGAGGCTATGCCCGCAGGTGTGAGCGTGACATAGGCTACAGGTACCACAGCGCTATCAAGGATGGGCGGTTGTGGATTGGCGTTCTCAATGCCTTCTACCGCATTAACCTCTGCAAAGCGCTGATTGACGGTCGCTACGGGGCGTGGTTCGATCTTATTTGACCATTCATCTGACTCTTTATCCGACTTCTCCTTTACGAGAAAGGTAACTGGTTCAATAGCGCTATCAAGCGTTTTGCCCCAAACCGCAATGGTGACAATTTTCTTAGTGATGGTTGGTAGGTAGTTGGAAGGGATAAAATCACCCCATTATCTTCTTGGCGCGCATATACTTTGCCATTGTAATAAAGCCTGCCTTCGCCAACCGTTACCTCCATGGGGCCGGTCTTGGCTACGGGAAAGTTCCAAAATTTGGTGGTGCTGGTGATTGCATCATGGACAATATGATCCAAACCCTCGCGCGCAAACTCACCAATATTATTGAGAGAGTCTGAGGTCATTTGTTGTTGTGGATAAAAGATGGCGGTCTTTTCCATAAAATACTCCTAAAGCTGAAAGGGTAGCGCGCTATTAAACCGCACCGATCCATTAAGCGGTGTTTGGTCATCAAAGCGGCGGGGACGCGTGGTTTGCCATGTCACCAAAATTTGGTCGCGTTGTGCTTTGGAAAGGGCAATAGCGCGCGCGACCTGTTGCATTTGGCTGTGGTCTTTCGTGTATAAAAAGCTCTTTCCTAAAAAGCTCACCCCCAAGAAACTACTGCGTGGCCGGCTCTTAACCTTTAAAAATCAATAGCCACTTCTGCCTGATAGGCGGGCATAGAAAGGCGGCAATGGCCAAGAAAAGCACCGGTAGTGCGCTTAGCCCATGTTGGCTTTTGCTCATAAAGCGCAATAGAGTCATAGATCATCTCATGGGCTTTGGAGGGCAATAAAAAGTTGCGCCCTAGAAAACGCGTTGTTCCTTTGCCACAAAACATGCCATAGGCATCCTCGCCTTTGCTTGACATCCGCTTAGGTCGCACGTCCATAGGTTCAAGAGAGGCGCTCACCCCATTAGGCCATAGGGGCGAGGTTTGATCATAGTAATCCACGTCTTGGCGTATTGTGATAATTTGTGGCTCTCTCTTACAAACACCTAAAAAGCTACGCCCCATCTTGCCTAAGAAGGCGCCCTGTCCAGCCTCACCTGCTAACAGAAAGCGCTCAACACGCTGCTTTTGCCTTGCGGGTAAGTCAATTTTGGTAAGCGGTGTCTCCTTACCATTCTGCCACAAACTAAACTAGCGCGCCGCCCATAAAATTGGCGTGCGCGCGATGGCAATAGAAAACTATGGTTTAAAAAGCCCTGCCCACAAAAGGCCTCACCTTGGGCAAGAAACCGCTCTTTTACAAAGCGAATGCGGATTTGTGGTTGCTCGCTATGCCACGCCTCTAGCTTGTCTTTGCTCATGCCTTCTGACAAAAACATCCGTTGCGGGGGTGTGACAATTTGGCGTAGTTCACTACCAACCAAGGCAATATAGGTTTTTAATCCTGCCGCCGTGCCTTTAATGCGCTGGAGTTCAAAGGCGCGGGCAATGACTTGGCGCTTTTGGGCGATCGTCCATTGGTCATTCCATATCTCAATGCCAAAGCGAAACGCCAGCCATGGCAAGAGATGTTCCGCAATAGCATCAGGATTGGTAAAATCAGCCAAAGCATCAATCGGTAAGCTTGGAAAGCTTGTTGCTTGTTCTAGATTGCGCTCAAAGGCTGTTGACCTTGCCGGCAGAAGCGAACTAAACGCTGACACATGGTCAATCTCCACCGCGATATCTGTGGCTACAGCGATTTCGAAACTCTTACAAAGCTGATCAACGCTTGGCGCTTCAAGCACCACATTTTGAATGCCTGTGCTTGTTAGAGCGGCAATAAGGCCAGAACGCGTTGCGCTATAACCAACCTTTTGCACCTCTTGCAAATAGGCTTTTAAGCGCTTTAGGGATTGCTCTTTCACAACGCCTTGGTCGGGACCGGGATAAATTGTAAGCTTGGCGGCAATAGAATAAGGCTTTGGAACCGCCATAGATACCACAACATGATCGGTTAAAGGGCGTAAATCCTCTTGGTTTAAACGCGCACGCACCATCTTTAAAATCTCATGATCGGGGCGGCAAAGGATACGTGTAAACGCGCTTTGCTCTGGTTGAGCAAATAAAGCACGCCCGATCACCGTTTCTTCTTCTGTACCATCCTTCACATCTTCATAAGCAAGAAGGCTAATGTTCACCTCACCTAAGTTCTGACTATCAACATTAGCATGCACAATCGCTGTTGAAACGCTCATCGTGTGGAACAAATAAGCCCGTCTTGGACCAGCGGTTGAAAGGCCGCTTAGTGCTTGCTGAATGCGCGAGCGAAAGCGCGCGTCCGTCTCTCTATCAAGGCGCATAACATTGGCAAAAGCACCCATAACATCAAGGTCATGTCCGCGCGCGCTCACAATATTATTAGCGCGTGCCGCATCGTTAATGCGTTGGCGCAATAAAAACTCCCGATAGCAAAAGGCTTCAATCACCTTAATTGCGGGATCGCTCTCAAGCACACTATAATTTGGCTCTAACGCTTTTAACTTAGCAATGGCAGCTTGGCGAATGGCTTCATAAGAGACCTCTTCAACAAAGTCAGGGGCAGGAATTTGCGTTAAGTCTAATGTATGGAAATAGGCGTTTTGGCTCATTGTAAAACCAGCCCTTCCATTTTAATAGGCTTGCCGCTTGGCATGTAAAGCCCGTCAAAACTGATCTCAACAACACAGCCGCTTGGGGCATAGTATAAGAGATCGTGTTCAGCTTTAAACGCGGCTCATATTCTTTAAGCGCTTGGGCTACAGCCATATACAGATCCACAGCAAAAAATGCATTCACTGGCTGGTCAAGTAAGCGCGCTACATCGCTACCATAGGCGCGACGCATCACACGGCTTCCTTTAGCAGTCATTAAAATATCAATCAGCGATTGCCGCAGATGATCCATACCAGAAAGCGGCTTTCCACTCTCTCTATCCATGCCAATCAACATAATATCTCTCTATTGCGCTGGGAATTCTAAGAAGTCGCGCACGTTCTTCTCAAGCTTACCATTTTGATCTGATCAGCAGGAATGTAAGTCGCGTAAGCACCTGCTTCTTTGTGTAAAACATCTTCATATTCTATCCAGTCTTCTTGGGCAGGGGCCATTGAATGCGTAATATAAAGCACTACGTCGCCTGTCGCCCCCAAAGCATAGGGACCGTTAGGAAGGTTTACAAAACGATGAAGACCTCTTGATACAAGGGTAGTATCATCTTTCAAAACAACATTAATTTCCTGAGGACGCGCATTTAGAGTTTCGCTAAACTGGATCCAAGCAGAAGGGGTGTGGTCGCAGTGACTAATATCCAACTTACGTAATATTTTATAAAACCATAGGCGAAAATATTTACGCCAAAGCGCGCTTATAATAATTGTCCCAAAAAACGCAGGGATAGCCGGAAAAGGTTCAGCCATACCAAAATACACGGCGGCTTTATAAAAACTCGCACCAATCAAGCCAAAGCAAAGGGATGGAAAGAAGATGTTTGCGGTTCTATCATCCGTGTGTATGCCGTTATTGGCAATATGATACCCAACGTATCCACAAGCTAATATAGCCCATATCTGCCAGACTAGAAGAAACAATACAGGATCGCTCATACTATCTCTCTATTGCGCTGAGGTAGTGATAGAGCCACCGACCGCAACGCCACCATGCACGTGGTTTTGCCCAATATTGCTACCATTATGGCTAAGCGTGCCTGATTGAATGGCGACACCACCTGCTTGTAGGTGCATGTGATTTGCGGCTTTGGTGGTTATATTTTGTGCTTCTATCCCCAAATCGCCATCAGTTTTAATGCTAATGCCTTTGGGCAGTTTTGTTTGCATAGCTTGTGCATTAATCCCGATGGTTTCATCGGTAGTAAGCATAATGCCACGCGGCGCGTAAATCTCTAGCACGCCATCCTTAGCGCTGATCTTAGCGCCGCCCTCAATGGCAAGGCTAAAGCCGCCACCACTGCTAATAGACACATCAAATGTGCCTTTGTCCGCAATGGTCATTGTATAGCTATGGCGTTCATCATCATACTCTATTTGGCTTCCATCAGGATAAACGGTGCGGTGTAGGTTGCCTTTATCGGCCGCTTGAGTAGTCTCGGTCGCAAGCGCCCCTACAATCACCCCTTGCGCCAAATCACCGCTTGGACACGCCATAACAACTTGCTCGCCCACACATCACGCCCCGCTCCATTGGCGGGTCTTGCCCGCACGCGGCTGTATATCGGGCAACCAATCGGTCTCAAGGTCACCACTTTTAACACGGTAGCGCCCATTCTCATGATTGGCTTGTGATACACTACCAACCACCACTAAACCAGCAACGCGCCGCTCTAAATCAATGAGACGACGATACAACTCGCTATACATCTATAAAGCCTCTTGATAATCATTGCGGTGCGAAAGCCCCGTATCGGGCTCATAGCTATAGCGCACGCTGTGCACCACTACCGCTTCATCGCTTGGCGCCATATGGGTGCAATAGATGATGTCGTAATAAAGGGTCGCCCAAAGGGCAAGTGTCGTTCCTTTTGCGCCCCCATGATACTCCCATTGGGTCAATAAGCAGCTTTCTACCAATCTATTAAGATTAGGCGCTTGATAGAGAATGGTTTCGACATCCCACGTCAAACGATCCATATCATCTTCCTGCTCATAGCCCGCTATGCAACATTCAATCGCTATATGCAGGGTACGCCGCCGCATACCGTAGTCTTGCACTTGCTCAAGGTCTAAATCCTCACCTAATGTGTAAACAAGTAGAGCAGGGAATATATCTTTGTTAAGCGCAAACGCCCGTTGCGCAAACACATTCTTGCCAGCTATGGTGTTTCCAGCCTTAAGCAGGTCAATAATCGTGTTGCGAATAAGTAGGCGATGGGTGCTCATATTATAGCGCTTCCTATCAGGCGTGGTCTTCTACTAAAGCCACTTTCATCATACCGCTGGTCGAGGTGATCACATCACTAATGATGAAGGTCTCCTGATCCAAAACAACCCTATCACCTTGTTTGGGGGCACCGCCTATATCGCTAAGGCGAATATCAAGCATTTTAATAGGATTGGTAAAATCTGTTGTGCCATAGACGGGGTCTTGCGCATAGGTCTCATCATAAATGGCGCTTATGCTAAAAACTTCGCCCGTAGTTTTGCGTGTATAGGTTAGAGCCTTGCCAAAGGTCTCACATAAGACATCATTCATGGCCTTAAGGTTAGCGTTCCAGTTCTCAATCATGATTAAGCCTGCTATTGCTCTGTGCACCAAGCCGATCAAGGGGAATAATTTTTATTATGTTGTCTCCATCATGGATATCAACAAAAGGGGCATTGCATAGGCGCGTTTCAAACACACCAAGGCCTTTAAAAAAGCCTTTTACATTTTTTGATGCGGGAGGCTTGGCTTTAGCCGTTTCTGGCGCCTTAGAAAATCCAATGCCGCGCAATAACATTTGCGGCTGAGCACAAATAAACAAACCATTGCTAGAAATACGCGGCCGTATCCACGGGGTTTGCGCATCACCCATGAAAACCTCTGTATACATCTCAAGCACGCTATCATGAGCGCCTTCTACCGCGTCGTTGCGCGTGAAGATCTCGTAAAAAATCCCTCCCATCCCTTGCGGGATGAATTGACATTCATTGGACTTCATACCGATTGCATCGGGTATGCCAAAGCGCGCACGTCCCTCATAATCACTAACGCCATGATAATCCATGAATGTAATACCACCATAGGTAAAGCCGCCCTCAATGGCCTGAGCCTGTACCTGTGGGTGCTGGATAAGCGCATCGTAAAATGCCTCTCCACATAGGGCAAGGGCACTTCCATTTGTGGGGAAGGCACCATGGCAGGCGCGTTTCATCGCCTCTATCACATGGCTACAAAGGCTTGCAATGTCTGTGTCACTATCATCAAGGCTAAATTGGATAGGCTCTGGCCGCTTAATGCCAAAAACATCAAACCAATCAACCAATACACTGCCATTCACGTCATAAACTACGCCTTGCATGGCACCAAAGCGAAAGATCTCAAAGATTAGGTCCATGTTTTCGATAAGGGCAGGAATGGCCGCTTTGGCCTTTGCCAATAAGACCTTATCAATCTCTTGAGCAGAAAGCTTAGACCCATCTTGCAATGGGTCTAAGGTAATCAAGGCCTCGCGTACAAAACCATGGATGATGATAGAGCGCGTCTTCTCTTGCACAGAAGCTACTTGCGCGTGCAACACCCCCCGCTCAATAGGGCGAATGACATCGTCTTTTACCTCAAGCCCGATAATCTGTTGAGCACCAGTCTCAGCAGAAATGTTATCCAGCCCAAGCGCAGACAATACTTGCAACCTATCCATTGTTCATCCTAAAGCGTTTTGTTTGCTCTTCTTTGACTTGTTGCGTTAACACCGCGCAAAAGCATGGCTGGATTAGTACAAATAAACAGCGGATAGCTAGCTATACGAACTTTAATCCAAGCATTGCTATCACGATCTGGAATAAGTTCAGCATAAAGCGGCAAACCTTGCTGGTTAACAAATTCAAAGCTCTCAGCAGGGGCAAAGGTTTGCTGGAAGACACCATCGGCTCCTTGCGGTATGAATTGGCATTCATTAGATTTAATGCCAATGGCCTTTTGCGTACCACGTAGGGCTTTGTCATCATAATCATCAACAACGAACGATAATTAATAAATTGAATACCCCCATAGGTAAAAGTGGGATATGTCTTGCCGTTAATGGTTGCAATATTGGAAACGCCGAATGTACCGCCCAAAGCAAGTGCGTTTTGCGTATTTAGATAGATGTTTTCCACCTTAGGGTGGGTGCGCAAAGCATCATAAAAAGCATCGCCACATAAACCAATAACACTACCGCCATCAATAAAGGCGCCCTTACTTGCCCGTTGCATTTGGCGGATAACATCGCTACAGGTGATAGAGATATTGGCATCTGGATCACTAAGGTTAAAGTCGATAGGTTGGGGCCTTTTCACGTTCCACAGCTTAAACCAATCGTACAATACAGAGCCATCGGCATCATAAACCATGCCTTGCACCGCTCCAAGCCGCATATTCTCCTTTGTAAGTTCAATGCTTTTAATAAGCTGTTCTTCCTCGTTGGCGACTTTGTCAAAAAGACTATCAAGAGCGTTCCATTCCCCCAACTTGCGTACATCTTGGAAAGAAGCCGCGTAATAGTGTGCTTTCAATTGCTATACGTGGCGTTGAAACAAAACGAATGTCACGTACGCCCCTATTGGGTGTAGTGGCAGGCCCACCGCGTGGTGTGCATGGCACAATCTTGATAATATTTTGTTCGCGCTCAATGGCGACATCAATGGTTGAACTGGCTACTGTTTGAAAAATATCCAAGGCGCCAAGCAAACTTGGTTGGTAATCAAAATAGCGCAACGCATCGGTCATGGTGGTAGCCGAAAACAACTTGTGCTCGGCTAGTTTTGTTAAATTCATCTTGTAAACTCCTCGCAAAAGCTCAATTAACGTAGCACGATGTGATGCGCTTGTAAGGCAAGGCGTGCAGTTTCAATTTGCTGATCAGTGGCGGTTTCTGGCCAAAGAATGTAATCAATTTTTGCCGCACTAAGGCGCGCTGTGATAACAGCCACCTGTTCTTCATCGGTCGTATCCACAGTATCATATGAAATAGCGTAGGCGGTTTCGCGCCCATCCGTCGCACTAAAATCAAGCGGCGCGTATTTCCCCGTTTCCGTGATTTTCCCCAAAACTTGTCCTGCTTGAATGAGATAACCTTGAGCAAAAACAACCTTTTCACGCGAAAGATTATAAAAATCTTCAAGTAAATAAGCACCTGTTAACGGGCCTTGCGTATAGGCTTCATATTTCATTGTGGTTGACCTTTCTTAGCATCTAAACGCTCTTTCCATTGAGCGGTCAATTGCACGCTTGTATTGATTTCTTCGCCTAAAAGGGTGCGTTGTTTTGTTGTTTTTGCCTGTATGCCAAGTTGAGAGCGTTTCACAAGCTGGTCTATAATTTTACTCTTAGCTTGGCCTACGCTTAACTGTTGTTTAATCGCCGCCTCGGCATTAAAATTAAGATCCAAACGGCGCATTTGCTTGGCTAAGTTAATAAGAGCAATAGTGCGTTGTCGTTCACGAATTGCTGAATTTGCGACTCCGCCTTGCCGCTTTGCTTGCGGTGTGAATTCTCTTCATCATCGATGATAAAATCCTCGCCCACATCAACTTCATCAGGAAATAGATCGCCATCATCCCCGACATCTTCTTCTTCACCAATTGCGGGCGCGTCTTCAGCGTGCGGTGTTTCCTCATCCTTTTCGCTCTCTTGCGTGGATGTGTTTTTTTCGTCGTCGTCGTCTTCAAACGCGCTTTGTGCTTTTAAGTGTCGCGCCATTGCGGCATCCTTTCCTAAGTTTATGCTTTGTTGAAATCTCAGTAGTGTTTCGTCTAGAGAAGCCACGCCATCAGCCAACCCGTGCGCAACGGCCTCTATGCCAAAGTAACTACTGGCTTGGGTTTGACGGATACATTCCGCATCAAGGCCGCGTGTGTGTGCAACGTTTGTGACAAACATTTCATAAAGCTGGTCACAGACATTTTGCATCTTTGCAAAAGCATCATCGCTTAACGGCCTATGCGTATTGCCATCAATCTTATTCTTGCCAGAATGTATAAGGGTCCATTTATTGCCTGCTTGCGCATCGGCTTTCGATTGGTCAATATGCGCCCAAACAACACCGATCGACCCCATGGTGCTAGTTTGTGTGGTGTAAATTTTTTCACCAACACAAGCCAACATATAAGCAGCCGAACAAGCAGCGTAATTGGCAATTGACCAAACGGGCTTACCACACGCTTGCGCTTGTGCCCGCATATCAGCTACCAAATCAAAAATGCCGTTGCTCTCGCCGCCACTGCTATCAATATCAAGCAAAATGCCTTTAACATCATCGCGTGCTAAAGCTTGTGCAAAATTTGCCCCAATCATCGGATAAGATACTAGTCCCGACTGCGCTGCCATATAGCCACCGCGCGTAACCAATGTGCCATGAACAGGTAAAACCGCAATATTATCAACCACGTTAAAGGGCACAGTATCCAAGTTTTGTCCTTTGATGGCGGCTAAATTTTCGCTAAACAAGCGAGGCTCTAACCCTTGAATAATCATCTCTAGCTTGTCGCTAGTGATCATGTGGGGTGTGTTGAATAGACGCGCGCTCATATACGGAAAGCTAGCTTCATTCATCGTCCTCATCGCTTTTTTCATCCTGAATAACGCTACTACCGTCGTCGCTAAACTTAAGCCCAAGCGTGTTTAAAAAGGCCAATTCATCGGCGCGATCTTGTAGGACGGTTTTTGCATCATAACCCCGCTCGTTCAACGCCATTGTCAGCGTTTTTAAACCCGAAGCAATTTCTAGCTTTTCCGCCATGATATCTTTAAGCGGATCAATCATTTCTAATTGCGGGCCAAAGTTTAAAATATCAAACCATTGATAAGGATCTTCATCAAAGTGGGGCAAATGTACTTTGCTATACAAGACAGACATCTCAACAAAACGCCGCCAAACCAATCTATTTAACTGATAGCCGATGATTTCTTCACGCCATTGCCTTATAAGACGGCGGAACTGGCCGAGCGCTGTGCGCGCATTTGAGAAATTACCTCTTGTCACATCGCCCGTCACTAATGCGTAGGGCATGTTAAGTCCCGCACAAATCTTTAATAAATTTTGGTATTGAAACTCACCATAATTGCCACCAACATCGGTAGGTGTTGAAAATTTAACATCCTTATCATCGCCTAAATCTAATGCCGCACCACCAGTAATTGTATCAGGCAAATGTGCGCGCGCCTTGTTTTTGTTGCGCTCATTTGGATCCACAGGCAACTCGCCCCGCCCTGTAAAGAAAAAAGCAAAAAGTGCACTAGCACGCTTTCTATCAAGCTCCGCTTCGTCATAGCAATTGAGCTCAAAAAATTTAATAAGCGAGCGTGTGGCCCGTGATAGGCCACGCAACTGCCCTGCATCACGGTTTTCGCAAACATGAATAACATCGACTGCATCAACCCGAACATAGGTTTGATGCCTATTTTTTTGCGTAAACGGTGTATAATCTGCAGGATGACGTGTAAAAAAATGGTAGGCTACGCATTGGTCATTAGCATCAAATTCAATGCCCATACGTATATAATGGCCCTCTATTTTAGCGGGGGCATCATAGTGCACATCCAACATTTCTTTTGGCAAAACTTCTAATCGAAACGGTAAATCTACGTAAGATGTGGTTGGCTTGATGCTTCGTAAAATCACAAAACATTCGCCCATCAAAAACACTTCACGTGCTATCAGTTGCTGTAAACCATAAAAACTACTACGACCATAATAATCCGCTTCATCAACCCAACGCCACCAGCGCTTTATTAAAGCATCGCGCTCACTGTCATAGCCTTTAATAATCGGCATCGGTTTAATGCCGTCAACAATAGCCGATGATGCCCATTGGTCAGCCGCCCCGCCATAAAGGGGAATATTATTATAAGCCCAACGCAAACGCGCGTCTATTGTGTCGCCTGCCTCTTGAATGGCCGCATTGATATGTTTTCTGGTTGGCTCAAAATCTTCAAGTTTGCGCCCATGCGCGCCACTTTCTAAAATAGGCGTGCGTGGCGCATTGCCCCAGTAAATAAATTCTGAAAAAAATTAGCCACGCAAACCTCTACTTGGATAAAGATTAAAGATTTTTATTTTCCCGCGTCCCTCTAATTTGGCAATCTGTTCATCCAGATCATCCAAAGCGCGGCGAATGTCGGCCGTGGTTTTATAAATAATTTGTTTATCGCCATGTTTGAGCGATTGCGTGCCGGAATAAAGCGCTGTTTCTAATTGTGCTCTTTGTTTCTTTAAATCCTCTAACCTACCAGCCACGATACAAACCTTTCTTCACATGTTTTTTCGGTTCATCAGACAATGGGCGGCGCAAAGCACATAGAGCGTTATAGGGGGTAGGCACTATTTTAATCGCAGGCTTTTCGCGCGATGCATCGCAAGAAAGGAACTCTGCTATCCAATCTGCCTCCGCCGTCAAATCAACATCCTCAGCTAAAAGGCCTTTAAGCGCCGCATAGGCGTAGACACGGCAATCTAGTGCCTCATTGCGCGCCGCTTTGGCCTTTACCCATGCATATTTCTTGCGGCCATCGCGATAGACTATTTTCTTATATTCTGCTGTTAATTGCTCAAAATACTCAAGGTCACGATCCTTATGAAAATGACAGGCACCAGAGCCGCAAGCTTCTGCACCTACCTTGTTAAGGCGCGCCATAATCATGTCTTTAGCGGCATCTACGCCCACATTATAAAGATTGATCTTGCCTTTGTTTTTACGGCTGGGTCTTTTCGGCCACACCTGATAAGAGCCGCCTTTGCCCTTCACGCCCCAAATACGACGGTTTTCACGGTCTCTGACATAATCATACACCGCTTGCGTATTGCTACCGCCCGTGTCAACACAGATCGCATGAATTTTCATACCCCCCTTTTCTTGAAAAGCAGGATGCGGCCAACGCTTGTCTAAATAGCCGTCCAAACGTTCCCAAACTCTTCCTTCCGATGGATTACCTTGAATGATTTTATAATCAATGTTCCAGCTCTCTTCACCACGCCCCCAGCCAACAAGCCCAACTCTAAGCGATCAGGTTGCACATCAACACCACAGGTTAGAAGCGCCACCTGCGGCGGTAAAAGTTCATATTCTTCACGCAAAGCATAGAGCTTTGTTGCATCATTTGCCGCTCCTTGGCGCTCTTCCCAAGGTTCACCTAAAACCGTATTGACAAAAGATTGTAGCGTTGCTGGGTCACTCTTAGCCTCTAAAAACGCACGTGCGCATTCACCCCACGTAAACCATGGCGAATAAAGCGCCGATAGGTGATAGGAGCGAAAGTTGTTATAGCGGCTCTGTTTGGTTGCTACCCAACGCGCGCCATTGGCTTCGCTCAGCAACGCCGCCTTGCGATGTTCCTCATGAATAGCGCCACAATGGGCGCAAAAAAAGTGAGCCTCCTCAGGCTTGTCTTCAGGCCAGCGGATCTGCGCCCACGTAATAGGCTGTAGCTCATGACAATCTTCACACACAACATTATAATAACGCTGATCACCCTTCTCAAATTCGGCTTTAATACGGCTGGTCTCAAGGCTTGCTGGCGTTGAGAGCATAAATACCTTACGCCGCGGGTAGCTTGCCGTACGACGAAGAGCAAGGGTAACGGGGTCACCCTCACCATCAACATTAATCGGATACCCATCAACCTCATCAAGCACTAAATAGCGAATAGACATAGAGCGCAAGCCCACCGCTGAATTAGCGCCCGTCAAGTTTAGCGAGCCCCCTGCAAACTCCTTCATAAACAGCGTATTGCCGCTATCGCGCGCGCGTGGTGGGGCAATGCGCTCTGACAAAGCCTTGCTGTTGCGTATCATATGCTCAACACGCATCTTTGAGAGCTTCTTTGCCATATCTACCGTAGGCATCACGTACAGAATGGGGCCAGGCGAATGGTGTATGGCATAACCGCAGAAGTTTAGCGCCGCTTCTGACATACCAATTTGCGCGCCCTTCATAACAACCGTCGTCTCAATGCTTGAATAGCTCGACAGATTGTCCATGATCTCGATCTCGCGCAGATAAGGCGTTCTTGATGTCCGCCATAATCCAGCTTCCGCGCTTGCTTCTGTTGATAGATAGCGATGAATGTCTGCCCATTGAGACACCGTATAGGCGGGGTCAGGCCGAAACCCTTCTGCCAAAGCCTCTGCTACACGCGCGAGGTTCTTAGCCTGCCGCTTCGCGCTCGCTATCATCTTGGTCTGATGCATCTTGGCCATTTTCTTCATCATCACCTATTTGAGAGAAGTCAGGCAAAGGAATATTGGCGATCTCTATCAAAGCTTCGCGAATATGTTGCTCCAAAACAATAACAACCTTGCCATGGTCACATTCTAACGCGGCAGCAATATCGGCACTGCGGCGACTTGGAAACAACATCAGCATATCACGGCAATTACGGGTAAACGCAAAAATCGATCGTATCACTTGATCGGTTCTTATGTATTCTCCTTTTTTAACACTAAGTTCAAATTCTACCTTCTCTGCTTGGGCAAGAGTTAAGCGCGACTTACTTAACTTCAAGATCAAGGTTAACAACTTCACCGACTTTACTCTTTTTATAGGCGGGCGCAATGTTGGCCTTAATCCATGCTAAAGCTTCATCAACGAGGATGAATTGACCATCATCGCTTGTGGGCAAACCCTTCTTTACAAGTTGGGTTATATAGGCCTTGCTAACCCCTAGACGCTTAGAGAATAGGGCGCGCCGCTCTTTTGTATTAGAATTATTTTCTAATTCTAGCTCTGACATTTTTGTAAAAAATCTCCAAAAGCCGCATAGAAATGCTTTGCAAAATAGCTACGATAATCCCAAGAAAATTAGCGTCAAATAATTGTATTTTGTTTCAATGAGTTAACAAGTTAAGTGATTTAAAAATCCCTAACGCTAGAAAAATATCGCGCTGCGCATCGACCCGCCTATGCCCCCCCCGCGGGAAGTACCTTGGCAATATTAGAATATTTTTCTAATTATTGGAAAATTAAACCCACTTCACTTAAGCAAGCAGAGCCTTGTTGATGTTCTTCTGCATGGTCTCTTGAAACATCGTGCTAACCATCTGCGCTACTTTAGCCTGCATACCATCGCGGGTCATAATTGATGCGGCATTAACACCTAGAGGCCTGATCAAACGCGGCACAAGTTTTGTCTTACCATTAGCTAAGCGCACACGCTTAGTCTTGCTTGGATCGCGCATGAATACATGATTGTTTAATTTAGGCTTTAGCGGCGTACGGTTGGGGAAGGTGCCGCCATGATCAAAATAGCCTGCAAACATCTGCTTGCCACCAAGCAGTTCAACCTGCATACCGATGCTTGCTTGCTCCTCATGCTTAAACAGCTTAAGCGGGATATCTCCATAGAGCACAATCATCTTAGAATAGAGTTGCTGGGGCGTAGCTTTCGCTGAACGCCTCACCTTATCATTCAAATAGTTCTTGCGGTATTTAGCAGGTAGACCCGCTTTCTTGCGGATCATGGTGATTGTTTTGGTACGCGCCTTGCTAAGCGTATTATTGATAGAGGCGCTTGCTACTTTGTGTAATTGCGTCTCACCTAAGACATCCAACATGTTATTGGCGTCTTTTAGATCAAAGCGCACAGTGACAGCCTCGTCGTTACTGAACGCCATGGATCACCTCTATGCACTGCATTGTCGGGAAAGGTAAGTGAAAATGTTCGTTACAAAGTCGAACCAAAATTTAGGCGGAAATCTTCACAGCACCCAATGTCAGTTTCTATTTATGACATGCTTTTGTCAAGTAAAAAATGGCGCGACAAAGCGTTGAGAGCTAAACGGAGAGCACCTACCAAATGTGATACATCCATATCATCCTCAACGATATACTGAATAGCCGCGAATAGATTGTCATCGGGGTTATCAAACTGCGCTTCTTTAAGAGCGAGCCGCGCATCTTGCCACCGTTTGGTGCATTTGATAACCCATTCTTCTACAGTTCCTGTAAAGTCTTGGCTTTGTGGTCTATCATAATAGCCATGAGCAAAACCCTTTGCACACAAAATAATCATTGCGCACCTGTAAATACTTTTCGGCGGCGTCGTATTGCGCTTCACTCAATCCTTGTTCGCGCCCTAGCAAACGCAAACGGCCAATAGAAGTTGCCGCTAATGGGTTCTTCGCATCTTCCAATGATAGGCCTGCATGCTTTGCACGCATCCTTAGGGCTAGTAAATCAATTGGTTCATTATCATTAGCACCACGACGTGTGAAACCATGGCCTGAACGCGATATCCGTCCACTAGGTTCACGAGCCACGCCTTCAATCCGTGGCCGACCTCTCGCTTTCTTGCGCTTCTTAACTGCCATCCCTCGCTCCTTTCTCTTAATAATATCAATATATTACGTATTAATAAATGGTACACACTATATATTGATGTAAAAGAGCGATGTCTAGGGCAAAAGCCTATAGCTTAGAAGCAATGTAGCGATTAAGACTTACACGGTTTTATTTCGCCTCACACCATAACCCACGATAGTAGGTTTCAATCAACTTATCACTAATAGGTGTTCCAAATTCTCCTGTATAGGTTTGCTCCCAAGGGGTGCCTTTTGCATGAGTGATATCAGAGAGCTTATAGTCACTTAAATGCCCGTAATGTTTGTAAACCCATTCAATGATTTTAATTGCTTCTGTATTTAATGTCTCGTCAGTCTTTAAAGCGGCCTTCTTGACCGTTGATTTACCAAACCGCCTAATCGCTTCATAAAGATTCGGTATAACAGGGCCATACGTCCATGCTTGAACAGGATCTTTAATCAACGGGTGGTGATAAATGCCTAACATCCAACCATGCGCGATATATACAAGCTTTAAAACTTGCGTAAGCGTTAAACTGCCGCCGTCCTCTTTTTTTCTTTAAGGTCTAAAAACTTATAGGCAACGGTTCGGGAGTCATAAGTTTTAACGCTTTCCATGGAATTGCCAATTCTTAATATTAAACTCTTTATTTAGATATTGTGTGATGTTGAGTAGCTATAGAAATAGTCTTCTTCTATAATTTTAAAGAAAAGGTGATTCCATGAAGAAGAAAAAAAACAATATACATCATCCCACAATAGCTAAAAGTCTGAATATGTATCCATATTTAAATGATGACAGAAAAATAGGTTTAGATGTTCAGCAGAAAGCAGTTCCATCCGATCATGTCAAGAATCCTCCTGCGCCTCCTAGTCTTTCCCCAAAGTTGCGCAAGAGGTAGCCCATATCCTTCTCAAGCTTACCAGCTTGATTTGATCGGCAGGGATGTAGGTCGCATAAGCGCCTGCTTCTTCATGTAAAATTTCCTTACGTTCTATCCAGTTGTCAACTTCGGGATGCGCTTCATGAGTAACATACATGACAACATCGCCTGTACTGCCTAACGCGAAAGGCCCATTAGGTAGCTCTTGAAACTTAGCGACGTCTTGTGATAAAAAATTGGTGCCATCCTTTAGCTGAACACAGAGTTCATAGGTACGTGTTTTGGTATTTTCGTAAAAGCCTATCCAAGCCGATGGCATATTGTTAGCGTGACTAATATCCAGCTTACGTAGTATTTTATAAAACCATAGGCGAAAATATTTACGCCAAAGCGCGCTTATAATAATTGTCCCAAAAAAAACGCAGGGATAGCCGGAAAAGGTTCAACCATACCAAAATACACGGCGGCTTTATAAAAACTCGCACCAATCAAGCCAAAGCAAAGGGATGGGAAGAAGATGTTTGCGGTTCTATCATCCATGTGTATGCCGTTATTGGCAATATGATACCCAGCATAGCCAGAGGCTAATGTGACCAATGTCAACCATGGTAAATTGAACAGTGCAGGATCAATCATCTTTGTTTCGCTTTCCTTGGATGAAATATTAAAATATTAATCAATGATAAGCACGCGTTTTGCAATCGTTTGCCTCTCTAAAACGGTATTTCATCATTGAGTTGATCATCGTAGGATAATGGCGCTTGATAGGATGCCTGTGTTTGGCCTCTGTGTTGGCCATAGGTCATGGTGCTAGCACCAGCTGGGGGCTTTTGGCTTGTGACTTGCTGTGTGTCTTGACCTTGATTGCCTGCTTGCCCCAGCATTTGGATAACACCGCGGTATTTCTGTAAAACAACTTCTGTGGTGTAATGTTCCACACCGCTTTGGTCTTTCCATTTGCGGGTTTGTAATTGCCCTTCTACGTAGATATGGCTTCCCTTTTTTAGATAAGAGGCGGCAATATTGACAAGGTTTTCGTCAAAAATCACAATGCGATGCCATTCGGTCTTTTCGCGCTTCTCACCCGTGTTCTTATCCTTCCAGCGTTCACTAGTTGCTAATGAGAATAGAGCCACTTGCCCGCCCGTTTGCATGGCTTTGATTTCTGGATCTCTGCCCAAATGGCCAATAAGTATAACTTTATTTAGGCTAGACATTGTGTGGTTTCCTTCTGTTCAAATAGCTGTAGTCCTGTAATCTCTTCCAAATCAAGCAGGTTTTCGGCTTCTTCGGCTTGGCTTTTTGCTAAAAAGGCTTTGGCAAAGAGCCGCCATGGAGCCAAGCATCAACATAGGCCGCAACGCTAAAATCAGCACCAAAGGGTGTGTAATTATAGGTTTTGCCTTCAAAGCGTTGCATGAAACGCCGCCCGTATTTGTCCTCGTAGAGGTTGTAGAACACTTGTTGTACGCCTGCTTTATGGTTTGCATAGCCCGATAGGGTGGCGACAATGGTCTTTTGTTTTTTAAACATTGGCCTCGCCTTTATTTAAAGTTTTGTGAATGTAATCAATCATACGCCGGCAATTGTTTTCAAGCTGTCCGCAATAGAGAACAAACTCAGAAGTAGCAGGCATGAAGGTTGCTGAAAGTCCTATTGCCTTACCGCGCAAAACGTCTTCTGTTGCCTTCTGTAGAGCCCAATAGCCAATGTCTTCAAGAGCCCTCTTATAAGCCAAAGCGGTTGCATTTTCGTCTTGATTGGTTGAAACTTTTAAACCAGCGCTAAGCAGAGCAAAGGCAAGGCTAATGTCCTTTGGCATCAGCAGGCCTATCCAGTTCTTTTAAAGCTTGCTTAGTTAGCGATAAGATTTCCTGCTGTTCTTGGGGTGTTGGCTTTTGCCCCTTCATCCACAGAAACGGTGGTTGGCGGTGTGTTTTCGAACAGAAAAGCGTACATATCTCCTGTAGTTGGGATCTTAAGCATTTTTTCCGCGACGCGATGCCCCCAGCCGCGCTGTTGTTGATTATGGTTATTGGGCTGTCCAAAATTTTGTCGGGTGTTGTTATTTGTGGTTCCATTACCGCCTCCTTTTGCGGAATATTCTTGTGATCTTCTAATCCAATTACGCCATGTGCTTTGCCAGTTAACTTTTGTGGCGTCTTTCCCCGCCTTGGCGCCCCAATAGTCACGGAATTTTTCGACTTCAACGCAGATTTTCTCCTCCGTTAAGCCTTGCTGTCTAGCGAAGTTAAGATCGGGCTCAAAATCGGGTGGTAGGCGACAACCCCTTGAGGATTGTGGTGTTTTGGGGGGCTGTGGAATAGCCTCTATGGGCTCACTAGCCGTTGTAGCGAGGTCGAGGTTTGTCGAAGGGAGTGTTGAAATTTGTTTCGGGATCCCTCGCGCGTATACGCGCGTATAGGGTTTGTTTTTTTTTTTTTTTTTTTTTAGGGGGGTGTGGGGGGGGGGGGGTCTTTTTTTCTTTTTTTTTTTTTTTTGTTGGGTAACGCTTTCGGTGGGGTGGGTAACGCCTTGGGTAACGCTTTGGGTAACGCTTTCGGTGGGGTGGGTAACGCCTTGGGTAACGCTTTCAGCAGGGTGGGTAACGCGGGTAACGCTTTGGGTAACGCTTTCGGTGGGGTGGGTAACGCCTTGGGTAACGCTTTCAGCAGGGTGGGTAACGCGGGTAACGCTTTGGGTAACGCTTTCGGTGGGGTGGGTAACGCCTTGGGTAACGCTTTCAGCAGGGTGGGTAACGCGGGTAACGCTTTGGGTAACGCTTTCGGTGGGGTGGGTAACGCCTTGGGTAACGCGGGTAACGCCTTGGGTAACGCTTTTAGTGTTACAGTCATAAAGCCGTGAATAATTTATCCCATAACATTTTTTAAAACGTTCTTTAAAGCGTTGCTGACGAAGAGCATTAGCAGATTTCTTTTTTTCTTCTGCCTCGCCTTGATATGAAGACTCGTTACAGTCATAAACCACTTTTCCCACATCGGGAAAATGGTCTGTATTGGCTACCTCCATATAAAGAGGTGACATTGCCTTATAGCGGCGTGCTTCAAGATGCGCCAAGCGTTTTGCTTCGCGTACCTTTTTTTCGTAATTGCAAACAGCATGAACCGCGGCAACTATTTGCTCTGCGCTAGCTCCAGAGTTTGCTAAAGCGGTGGTGAGATCAATCAAGATATGCATCAGCTCTCCATATCCTCCTCCTCTCGATCTAAAGCGTAATATAAAAGGGCTAAGGCATCGGCCTCGTTGTCATCCTCTGGATGATGGCCTCTATCCCATATGGCATTTAAAACATCATCTTTTGATGCATTGCCTTTGCCTGTAGCGTGCTTCTTAATGGTACCAACGGGCACGCCTTGATAGTCAATCTGATGATGTTCACACCAAGCGGTGAGAACGCCTAAAAAGCCGCCGTAAACATGGGCGGCATCTGTTCCAAGGTGGCGACGCACTTCTTCGTAATAGATTTTATCAAGACTACTTCCAGCACATTCAAAGCGGTGTTTGGTATCACTTAGCCATATGCGGAATTTAGAAAAGCGTACGCCGCCCCCGTCAAAAGTTCTTTTTTTAAAGGTAACAGAGCCGCTGGTCATAGCGCCTTGGCAAAAAGCATCTTTAGCAAGGCTGTGTACCTGCGGCTTGCGTATAAATCCATTACCGCAAAATGCCGCCCAGCCCATTTTGCTACCAAGGTCAAGGCATAGAATAGTCCTCATGCCAACCCCCGTTGCAGAATCATAAAACGCGAATTACAGTGCTTTGCTATTGAATAAATAAAACGCAAAGGGGGGTAATTACGGATGTGGGATTGGATAAGCAAAAACTTAGTCTGGATTATCCCTATAGCGGGAATAATAATCACGATTATTGGGCGTATTATAAAATTTGTCCACTTATGGAACAAAAATAAGACAAACAAAGAAGCTCTAGAAATAGAAAAAAATAAAGCCAAAAGCTTGGAAGAAAACACGATAATTTCTTTAGCAAAACTTGGCTTGAATTTAGAGGAAAAAAGAAAAGTTGATCTTGGACTTCCCTTAGAAATAGAGCGAATACATGCATATTTTCCAGAAAGTAATGAATGTGACTTAAGCAATAAAGATGGTAGTTTTTCGCGGGAGCTCATAGTTTCATTAAAATTAATAAATAACTCCAACAACAGTATAATCATCAAGGATATCTTTATATCCGATGACAATCCATTAATTTTTAAAGAAAATGCATGCACATTTGAGTCCTTTAAAGATAAAATGAGAAGTCTAACCAATAAGATTGGTAGTCTTTTTTCATGGAAAACGAACAAGAATATATCGAAAAGATGTATGATGATGAATCTTATGTTCTCCATTTAGAGTTTATTGGAACGGAACTTAATCCCATTTTGCGTGAAAATCCTACAGCAAAAAGGACAGAGGAAAAACACCTTTGCTTCTATGGATCATGCAAAAAAGCTTTAGAACAGTCTTGTGTATTATTGAAAATCATCAATATACGCCCTAAAAAACAGCACATTAATTATACTATTCTTGATCTACATTTCCTGTGCAATGAGCCGTACAATGAGCCAAAGATTACACTTCATATACATCATACATCTGCCAATGATCATAATGAGACGGTACATATAAAATATAGTCTTGATATCCCTCCTATAAAATAAAGTTAATAATCTATCCTTGCAATTCCTTTAGATTTTCTAGTTCACTTTTCGCTTCTTCTATCTTGTATTTTATAAATCTTTTTAAGACTACTTGTCTTCTTATTCCGGATTTCTTTCTATATAAAATATTAGCACAAGTGTACTTTGTTTTTTTTATTCTTTTTTTGATAATAAAATAAAATAATAGTAGAAATAGCGACCAAAAAAATAAAACATATTGGATTGTTGGCATGAACATTTTTTATCACTTTCTTTTCACAGTTAAAATATCTCTTTCTATTTCAGAAAACTTTTTCATCAAATCTTCTGTTGTCATCTCTTCCTCTTTGAGGATTGCTGAATTTTGTTCTATATCTATCGTTATCTGATTTATAAGCTTAATATCTCTATGCGATATGAAGAAAATCCAAGTACATAAACTCAGAGATAAGCCTATGATTGAGAATAAAATACTTTCTGTCATTGTCTCGCGCACCTTATAATCTAGCTTTTCTCATCTAATGGGTTCCTCGAAAGGCTTTTCTTTGACGAACCCAATTTTTCCACGCAACGATCCAGTGATGTTTCTGGTAATATAATTTTTCGCCGTAACAGTACCTGTTTTCAAAAGCTTGACGAAACCTTTCGGCTTCTAATATAGCCCCTTCCTCCGTGAAGCCTTGCTTTTGAGCAAAGTCTAAATCAAGCTCGAATGCAAAAGGTACGCGGTACCCATGTGCCGTTCCTTCTTCATCATATTTATTAGGCTTTGTTTCGGAAGACTCTATAAATGGTTCTAGGTCTCGGCCTTTAGGATCCTTAATAAGCTCTTCCTGTTGGCTAGTAATTATATCAATCTGACTTTGCATATCCTTTAGGTAATTAATGATACGCGCGATTTCTTTTTCAGAACGCTCTTGGCGCTTTTGCGATAGTTTCCTAAAAGCATAAGCGTTGAAATAAAATCCAAGGCAAAGCAGGAGGAGTGCTGTAGATACTATTGAAAATATTATTTCTATTGTGGTCATAGAATGCACCTTTCTCTCAGCTAGATTTTCTTGCTTGTTTTTCCATTTCTCATATCAAAGAATATCCCTTAAGAAACTTAATGTAGTTTTTCTTCTCTTTTACTTCTTCTCTAAGTTGCGTTCTCTATCTCGAACATCCGTAGCATAAATGACATGTCGGATATTTTATTAGAATTTTCCTTAATAACGCTGTCCTTTTCCTTAATAACGCTGTCTTTTTCCTTAATGATTTTCCTTAGCTCTAGTATGGCCTCTTGCTTTTCATCTTCAGGCTTTTTTAGGTCGTTAATAGACTTTTTTAAGTCCTCAATAGTCCTATTCTGATCAGAAATAGCTTTACTTTGATAAAGGATAACCCCTTTATTCTCTCTATTGATACGTCTATACTTTTCTAAATCAAGCGGATTGCCATACACGCGGTAAAACCAAACTGCAAAGCCTATGAAAATGATGTTTACAGCCAAAGAGGCTAGCGCAATGATGATATCCATTTCACATATCCCTAATGCATCTTAGTAATACGGCTTTTTTCATCGTTCTTTCCTTTCAACTACTGAGAGTTTCTCGGTTGTTGCGTCATGCATTGCGATGTACATGCTGAGTTGTCTATAGACGTTTCGGGGGGGGGAATTTGACCATAAAAAAAAAGCAAATTATACAAATACAAGCAGGGAGAATGCCAAAATATCGGCGCTTTTGTATGAAATATATTATTCCAGCTATCATACAAATGAGACTGGTTATTAAAAATATTACCATTGCAATTTCAAAAGCTATCATATTAATTCCCTACTCTATTTTTGTCTGTTCGCTTGGATTTGTTACATATTGCGCTGTACAACAGCATGTTTTTGTAGGTTGAGTGGTAACAAAAACTGATGTAACTATGTAAGAAAGAGCCCAGAGGGAAATGATGAACCACCCAAGGCGTGGAAATAAATCCGTAAGAAAATCAAACCCAAACCATACATAAAATAAACAAGCTGCTATAAAAATTGTTAAAGCAATAGTAAATGTTGCCGGAGTAGTAACAATATCCATTTCCTTAATATCCCCGTTCTTCTTAATGCATCTTTGCGTGTTCTTCTGATGAACTATCTTCATCGCTTACGATTTGGTCATTGTCTTCAACGCTAATGCCAATACGGACAAGGTGGACATTAGGTTGTTCGCCTTTCAGAAAACCGCTAAGGTTTTTGATCATGTACTCTTGCTTGTTTAGGGCGTTTTCTGCTTCAACTAGCGTACTGGTAAGCTCTTCTATGGTTTCTTTTTGTTGGGCTATTATGCGCTTATCGAGGCGGTGAGCGTAGTAACCGCTAGCCATGGAAATTAGATAGACTGCTGATACGACGGCGAAAATGAGTCCTAGTAGCATGGTTGTATTCCTTTAGGCTTAGCCGCCTTTAGCGCATTCATTGATTACGGATGATCGTTGCGAGAAGGTTTTGTATGGAGTTTAGCTGGTCTATAATATTTTGCATTTGTTCGTAGGTGGGTTCTTTAGGTTCTTCTGTTGTTGTCATGATCATATTCCTTATGGTCTTCATCTGTTGATATGGTGTGCTCTTTATGTATGCACGCTATAGTTGTTATGATTGCCACCCGCGCCCACTCGGGGGTTTGACTGGGCGCGGGCGGCGTCCTGCGGTAGGTCGGACGTACCGCAAGAGGGGGAAGCATCATTCTTTGTACTTTTGTTAGCTATAGGGGAACTTTTCCCGCTATAGTTGCTTTTTGGTGATACTTGATTAGAAACGCTACCGCGTGTAATGGTAGAATATTGCTTCATGAAAGCACGAATGCGCATTTCGGTTTCAGGCCAAACGCGACCGCCTTTTCGTAAGCGTGCCACCACTTCAGAATTTCCCACAGCTTTTTTACCTAGATAGGCGGATCCCATGCCAGTATCCTGTAAGAACTTTTCTATATCCTTCAAAACGGGGTGATATTGATGTGTCATAGAGGTGATTATATCCTCTTTAGAGGATTATTCAAGTGTTTTTTAAAAAAGACGTGTAATTTATCAAAAAAGCGCCATATAATAGTTTTACCATGGATATAGACGGATGGCGGGAACGCCTAATAAAAAGCCTAGAAAATAGCGGTCGTTCTATGCGATCTGTGTCCCTTGCTGCGGGCAAGGGGCCTGGTTATATTCATTCGATTTTGTCAGAAGGCAAAGAGCCTACAATCGACTCTTTGTCGCGGGTATGCCAAGAAATTAATGTAAGCTTGTCTTACATAATCTATGGCTATAATATTACTTCAGAACAGGAAGAGTTTATTACCCTTTTTTCAAAGGCATCTCCTCCAGAGCGGAAAGCGATTTTAATGCTTTTGCGTTCGCGAACTCCTGAAGCAGATTTATCACAGATTGACGCTCCTTAGCGGGCAAACTGCTCCATAGTTTTATAATCTCTAAATCTGTTATTTCTTTTTGCTTATCCACCGATTAGTTCCTTCCCATAGATGTAAGATAATTATTTTAGCTTGCTTTGTAGCTAGAACAAAAAAAGAACAATACCATTTTTATATACCTACTACAGGGTCTTAACTAAGCTACTTGGAAACAGATTTCCTCGTCTAAGCGCCTTGAAGTATTCACCATAACCGATGCATTCGCATAATAAAGCTAAATATTTTATCTTTTTTAAAGGATATGTGCTTGACATATCCGCTAAAGAGGATATTATTATACCCCATAGACACAAACCTAACAACCACGAAGAAGCACTCGCTGATCTGGTTAGTTAAAGGGATATGGAGGTTGAAATGCATAGGGAAGCACCGTTTTTTGTAACGAGTGATGAGATCTTATTGCTCACCTATTCTGACGGGGAACATGTAGGTAAAAGCGGGCCATTTTTAGATGAAGGCGATATCTTAGACATGCTTTCGGCTATGGATGGCGTAGAGAAAGTACTTTGCATTAATCCAAAAACGCAAAGCCTTGTCGACATAAGCGAACAGGTCGCCGCCCTCTATTTAAAAACATTCAACCTAGTGCCTGATGACGATATAGCCCACCCCTTGGTAAGCAATAGCCAAGCCTATGCCGACCTTATGGCTGAGTGGGAAGAACAAGCCTTTAATGATGCTTATTACGGCACCTATGCACAACAGCACCGCTTAAGTGCGGCTGATGCTTTGTGAGGCGTCATGAAAGAAACCCTAATCTATATCACTGAATGCCTAGGCTTTATGACTTTAATCGCGGCCGTATTGTTTATCTGGGTCATTACTTAATCATAGTGCAAGGAATATATCATGACTGACTTAAGCCCAAAATACCGCCTACTGAAAGATGAGGGCATCATCGTAAACGGCCATAAACTCTATCGCATTCAAGCCTTACGCGACTTTGGCGATGTGGAAGCAGGTGATTTAGGCGGCTTTATTGAGAGCGAAGATAACCTAAGCCATGAAGGCGATTGTTGGGTAGCAGATAACGCGTGTGTTTTTGAATATGCGCGGGTTCGTGATGATGCAATCGTTTCGGGCAATGCGAAGATTTCAGGTTATGCAACAATAGACGGCGATACGCACGTTTCCGGCAATACAGTTCTCACACATGACTACATAAAAGAGAAATACCAACTTACGAACGAAACAAGAGAAATCGACGGCCGTACCCTCTACCGTATCCAAGCCTTACGCGACTTTAGAGGTATTAAAGCTGGCGATTTAGGAGGCTTTATTGAAACCGAAGCCAACCTAGACCATGAAGACGATTGTTGGGTTGGAGGCAATGCATGTGCTTTTGGTGAAGCACGTATTACACACAATGCTTATGTTTCAGGTAACGCGAGGGTGTTTGATAATGCGTTTGTTGGTGTCAATGCGTCGATTTGGGAGAATGCACAGGTTTTTGAAAACGCAGAAATTTACGGTGGCGCGAGGATTTCAGGCCATGCGAAAGTTTCAGGCTATGCAAAGATTTATGACCACGCACGTATTGAAGGCAATGCGCAGATTTCAGGTAAGGCGCGGGTCATGGGTAATGCGCAGGTTTCAGGCGGTGCGCATATTGATGGTGACAGGGTAATAGACGGCGACACAGTCATCACAGGGGAATAGGCATGGAAAAGAAATATGAACTGACTCAAGAAACAAAAAAAAAAATCGACGGCCGCACCCTCTACCGTATCAAAGCCTTACGCGACTTTGGTGATATCAAAGCGGGTGATTTAGGCGGTTTTGTTGAGAACGAATACCGCCTAAGCCATGATGGTACCTGCTGGGTCGGGGGTGATGCATGTGTTTTTGATAATGCATATGTTTTTGATGATGCGCGGGTCTCAGATGATGCGTGTCTTGATTGGAATGCGCAAATTTTAGGTGATGCGCACATTTCAGGCAATGCGGAAGTTGGTGGCAATGCAATTGTTTATGACAATGCGCAAGTTTTTGGCAACGCAAAGATTTATTGCAATGCAAAAGTTTTTGGCAACGCAAAGATTTATGACCACGCAAAAATTGCTGAAGGGGCGCAGATTTTTGGCAATGCAGAGGTTTATGGCGATGCACAAATTGAACGCAACGCACGTATCGAAGGTAAAGCAGTAATAGACAGCGATACGCACGTTTCCGGCGGTACAGTCCTCACACATGGCTACATACAAGAGAAATACCAATTCACTAACGAGATCAAAGAGATAGACGGCCATACCCTCTATCGTATCCAAGCCCTACGCGACTTTGACGATGTGAAAGCGGGTGACTTGGGCGGCTTTATTGAGAGTGAACAGAACCTAGACCATGAAGGCGATTGTTGGGTCGCTGACAATGCACAGGTTTTTGACTATGCGCGGGTTTGTGATGATGCATTGGTTAGTGGCTATGCGCAGGTTTCAGGCCATGCGCTTGTTGAAGGTAATGGAGTAATAGGCGGCGATATCCACGTTTCTGGTAACACAGTCATTACAGGGGAATAGGCATGGAAAAGAAATATGAACTGACTCAAGAAACAAGAGAAGTAAACGAACGTACCCTCTACCGTATCAGAGCCTTACGTGACTTTGGTAATGTCAAAGCAGGCGATAAAGGCGGCTTTGTAGAAAACGAAAGAAACCTAAGCCATAGGGGCGACTGTTGGGTTAATGATAATGCATGTGTTTTATGACGATGCAAAGGTCATAGACAATGCTTATGTTTCGGGTAACGCGAGGGTTTGTGGTGATGCAACGATTGCTGACGATGCACGTGTTACAGAAAATGCCCGTGTTGAGGAGTATGCACGTGTTGAAGGTGACACGTGTGTTAGAGGAAAAGCACGTGTTGAAGGTAACGCGGTCATTACACATAGCGCTCTGGTCGAAGGGAGCGCGCTTGTTGGAAACAGAGCATGTATCGAAGGCGGCGCGCGGATTTCAGAAAGTGCTCATATTGGAGGTAACACGCTTGTTAGAGGTTGCGTAGAACTAGGCGGCTACACAGAAATCGACAGTGGAATTTTAGACCAAGCCTCCTAATCAAAAAACTTAATCAGTACACAACGGGCTTATGCCTAAAGCATGGCTAAGGGCTCTTTGTGTCTAACGATAAGGACTAAACTAATGGAAAAGAAATACGAACTGACTCAAGAAACAAAAGAAATCGACGGCCGCACCCTCTACCGTATCAAAGCCCTACGCAATTTTGGCGATGTGGAAGCTGGAGACTTGGGCGGCTTTGTTGAGAGCGAATACCACCTAAGCCATAATGGCACCTGCTGGATCGGTGGTGATGCATGTGTTTTTGATACTGCATGTGTTCTTAGCAATGCGGAGGTTTCAGATGATGCGCAGGTTTTTGGCGATGCGGAGGTTTCAGATGATGCGCAGGTTTTTGGCGATGCGAAGATTTTTGGCGATGCGCGCATTTCAGGCAACGCGAAAGTTTCAGGCCATGCGCAGATTTCAGACAATGCAAAAGTTTGGGGCAATGCACGTGTTGGCGGCAATGCGAAGATTTCAGGCAACGCGCATATTGCCGCCTCCATAACAATTGCAGGCAATGATTGTATCAACGGCTATACCCGTATCACGACTACCTCCACCACCCCAGCTTAGGAGAAACCACTAATGACCCAACTTGTTCAATCCCCCCTTGCTCTTATGGCAAGCAACTATGGCTTCTCAGAAGAGGCCTTTCGCCAAACCATTATGAAAACTTGCATGACAGGCAATATAGCGGCAGAAGAATTCGCCGCCTTTATTTCCGTTGCCAATACCTACGGCCTTAATCCTCTAACAAAAGAGATTTACGCGTTCCCAAAACGTGGTGGCGGTATCACACCCATTGTGTCCATTGATGGCTGGATTAAAATCATAAAATCTAATCCAGCCTTTGATGGCATGACCTTTAAAGATCATTTCGACCAAGCAGGCAATCTCATATCCATTACCTGCTCAATACGGCTCAAAAGCATTAAAGACCCAATAGAGGTCACGGAATATCTAAAAGAATGTCAACAGCAAACCGACCCATGGCGTAAATGGCCTGCCCGTATGCTACGCCATAAGGCGACTATCCAATGTGCCCGCTATGCCTTTGGCTTCTCTGGTATCTATGATGAAGACGAAGCAACACGCTTAAATGCCCCCGTATCAGAAAGCCAAGAAGTCTTTGCCGATGCAGAAACGCTTGCCGTGGTGCAACAGCTGATCTTGGATACAGAAACAGACGAGGCAAAAGCCCTAGCATCGGTTCATGCATCAAGCTTTGAAAGCCTATCGCAAAGCCAAGCGCAAACGCTTTTGCAACTGCTTAAAAAGAAACAAGCTTTGCACAGTTCACAAGCGCAAACCCTTTCTGTTGCTTAGAGGTTCATATGGAACAAAGAACTGCCGCATGGTTTGATGCCCGCCTTGGCAAAGTAACTGCCTCTAAGGTGTATTGCGTTGTCAATAGAACAGCAAAAGGCCTGCCAAGCGCGGACTATGAGGATTATAAGATCCAGCTATTGACCGAGCGGCTTACCGGCAAGGCGATAGAGACCTATGTAACGGCGGCCATGCAATGGGGCATTGATCATGAGTATGATGCCTTGGAAGACTATAGCTTTATGACGGGGCATGAGGTTAGTGCTTGTGGCTTTATTCCCCACCCTAGTATTGCCATGGCGGGGGCAAGCCCAGATGGCTTGGTAGGTGATGATGGTCTGATAGAGATCAAATGCCCCCATTCCACCACTCATGCCCGCTTTTTAATTGATGGGATTATTAAGCCCAAATGGCAAGCCCAGATGCAGTTTCAACTGGCGTGCACGGGGCGGCAATGGGTGGATTTTATTAGTTTTGACCCACGCTTTAGCGAAAGGAATGCAAGCTTAAGGAGTGAGATCAAGCGCCTATGGCGTGATGAGGCACGCATTCAAGAGATAGAAGCATGTGTGCATGCCTTCCTTGAAGAGGTGCAGGCTCTTGAGGATAAGCTTACCGCCAAATCCAGCGCGATAGGATGATAAGAGAAGATTTACAGCTAATGGAGCAAGATATATGGGACACCGACCTCCTACCATAACCCAACCAGCTATCGCCCGCGCTTTGCGTGAAGCCAAGAAGCTAGGCTGTGACCGTATAGCCATCAAACCAGATGGCGAGGTTATTATCTATCTCAACGAGAGCGCAGAAGAAACAGAGCTAACCACTCAAAGCTCTATTACCACACAGGCAAGTTCTGATGCTTTTTACGATAAATACGATATCTGTTTGTGAGTGTTATGCCTAAGCCGCGTCCACCCCATTTAGTGAGAGAACACAGCCGTCATGGGAAAGTGCTTTGGTATGTTCGTATCAATAAAGGCCAGCGCATTAGAGTAGAAGGCACATATGGTACACAAGAATTCGTGGATAACTATAAAAGCGCTATTGCCCAATTACAGGGGCAAACGCCAATAACGATTAAAGGCAAGCGCAATGCAGAAGGCTCTTTCTCATGGCTTTTAAATAAATATTACAAAAGCATGGAGTGGCATAAATTAGCCTCTCCTACCAAAAGGCAACGTGAGCTTATCTTAGAGAAAGCCGAGAAAGACATGGGGCATGTGCCTTATAAAGCGCTTAAGCGTCAACACTTTATTGACGCGGTGGAGCGGCGCAAAGAGACTCCTGCGGCGGCTAGAGAATTTTTGAAAGCGTTTAGAGGCGTATTTAAATGGGCGCTTGAGCAGGACTTACTTATAGATAATCCAACGCTTGGCGTTAAGGCTCCTATACTTACCAATAAGAAAGGCTTTGCCGTATGGTTAGAAGACGACATAGACAAATACTACCGACGCTGGCCACTGGGTACGCATGAACGGGTATGGATTGATGTGTTGCTGTATACTGGCCTGCGCCGTGGCGACGCGGTGCGGATTGGTTGGAAAGATGTCACCGATGGCGTCATTCACTTAAAGACGGAAAAGAGCCAGTTTCAAACAGATGTGTTCTTACTTATTTTACCCGAGCTAGAAGCTACCATTAAAGCGGGACCAATAGGAGAAGAAACATTTATTTGCGGCAAAGGGGGTAGGGCGCTTGCCAAAGAAAGTTTTGGTAATTTGTTTCGGGAAGCATGTAACGAGGCGGGCATTAAAAAGTCCGCTCATGGCTTACGCAAATTAGCGGCGACTCGGGCGGCGAATTCGGGGGCAACGGTGGCTCAACTGAAAGCCATTTTTGGTTGGACTGATGACGAGATGGCATCGCTTTATACAAAGAGCGCTGATCGGCGGCGACTCGCTCTTGAGGCGATAGAAAAAATACAAAAAAGGTAAGGGGATGACATCAAAAAAACATAACAGAATCAAAGAGGCTAAAATTCCCGAACTTTGCTATAACCTATTGATTTTATTAATATATGGTACGCCCAAGGGGAATCGAACCCCTGTTTCCGCCGTGAAAGGGCGGCGTCCTAACCGCTAGACGATGGGCGCTAACCAATGATTGCGCTTATAGAGGGGTTTGTTTTAAATCGCAAGCCCTAATTTTCAATTTTTTAAAAAAAACGCTAAAAAAATGTGATCTACGCCATATACGGCTTTCTACCCCTCATCTCTTGTCCTTAAGATGGCATTAGGGAAAAATTCATCAGCCTGACTGCGTATTTTCCTTTAATTATTGTGTTTATTCAAGGGAATATTATTTTCTAAAAAATAAAACACGAAAATTTTAATTGTAAGATAATTACAACTGCACTATAAATTTAATGTTATCAATTTTGCAATTTTAACTTGTAATTTTTTAAATTGATATAGAAAATCATCTCTCTAAGAATATTAAAAATAGAAAAAATAAATGATGAAAGATAGCAAGTTGGGTTTAATTGAAATGGTATCTGCAATGATATTGATGGGTACCGTTGGTTATTTTGTAATTGAGTCTGGTCAGACAGCGTATAATGTTGTTTTTTTTCGTTGTTTATTTGGTGCTATTTGTTTATCTTTGTATTGCTATTTTACAGGTAATTTTAAAAAAGGTATGCTAAATAAAGCTACTTTTATAAAAATTTCATTAAGTGGTATATTTTTGATTTTGAATTGGATTTTACTGTTTGCTTCTTTTAAAAGATCTTCGATATCTACGTCTACAGTTGTGTACCACATACAGCCATTCTTTTTTATTATAATATGGGCATTTATAATGAAAGAGAAAATTTCTATAATAAAATTATTTTGGATGTTGATAGCTTTTGTAGGACTTGTGCTTATTTCAAATATAGAGCGTTTAGATTTTTCAATATATTCATCGTACCTACAAGGAATATTATTAGCTTTATCGGCAGCTTTGTTCTGGGCTATATCAACAGCAATGGTAAAAAAATATCATATGTTAAGCCACATATCGTAGTACTTATACAACTGCTTGTAGGAGCTATAGTACTTTCTCCATTTGCAAATTTTTCTGTTTTAATTAACTTTAGAGTTAAAGAATTATCATATTTATTTATTTTTGGATTTGTACATTCTTGTATAACTTATATATTAATGTATTCATCTTATCATAGGTTAAGTGCAGTTTCAATTGCTATTCTTACTTTTATTTATCCTGCTATTGCTATACTTGTTGATTTTTATTTTTATGGAAAAATTTTAAATTTATATCAGTGGATAGGTTTTTTTCTAATTATGTTTAGTGGATTCTCTGCCAACCAAAACCTTGGTTCGAAATGGTTTGAACGGAAAGCAAAAATTGGTTAATTTGTTAAGAAAATAAAGATGTGATCATGGATAACAAAGTTCTATATATGCTCTAAAGTTGTAACGGTTACATAAGATAAAATATTGAATATTACTTATATAGTCAATAAATAAAATTTTCCATAATCACAAATTATAATTAAATTTTAAAAAATACTTTTAATATCATTTTTATTTATAAAAAGAAGCTGAAAAATAAAGCTGATGTATATGATATTATTAAATATAGAATATATTCTTTAAATAAGATTTCTTATAAAATGTTATAAATGCAGGTCTAAGACATCATTATTTTAAAATACCACCCTCTCCAACTTTGAGAGATGTTGTGGTTCGTTTATTATGTATTTAATGGTTTCCCTATTATATCGCATAAGCTTTCTACGGTATTATGATTCCGATGCGGGCTTGTTAGGTCATACAAAAATTAGGCGTTTTGTATTATTTTTTGGGAACGCCACCAGAGCTCTAATTTTCGGTTGAGCGCCATTTTTCTTTCAAACGATTGAAAGAAAAAATAAAAAATCTCTAAAAGCTGTAAAGCTTTTAACATTAGAAGCCTTGCCGAAAAGTTTTTCTTTTTCTAAGATGCCAGCCACGATTAGGTTTTTTCCTTTCTTTGATTATATTTGTATTGGATATTATATGTTGGAAGAGTTTCATAAAATTCGTCGCCTCCCTCCTTATGTATTTGAACAGGTAAATCGTTTAAAAGCAAAAGCGCGGACAAGTGGGGCGGATATTATTGACCTCGGCATGGGCAATCCAGACCTACCCACCCCCCAAACAATTGTTGATAAATTGTGTGCGGTTGCGCAAGATCCGCGTAGCCATCGTTATTCAGCATCAAAAGGCATATCAGGTTTAAGGCGCGCCCAAGCCGCTTATTATGCGCGGCGCTTTGGCGTGAAGCTCGACCCAGAAACCCAAGTTGTAGCGACGTTAGGTTCTAAAGAAGGCTTCGCTAATATGGCTCAAGCCATAACAGCACCCGGCGACGTTGTATTATGCCCTGACCCTACCTATCCGATTCACTCCTTTGGCTTTATCATGTCGGGAGGCGTAGTGCGCTCTATACCTGCTAAGCCTGATGAAAACTTTTTGCGTGCTCTTGACCACGCGGTCAGGCATTCTATTCCTAAGCCTTCTGTTGTTATTCTTAATTATCCTTCGAACCCAACTTCTTATATCGCTGAGTTAGATTTTTACCGTGAGGTTGTTGCTTTTGCCAAAAAGCATGGGGTTATTTTACTATCTGATTTAGCCTATGCAGAAATCTATTTCAATAACATGCCGCCACCTTCTTTGCTTGAGATTCCAGGCGCAATAGATGTGAGTGTGGAATTTACGTCTATGTCAAAAACCTTTTCTATGCCAGGTTGGCGGATAGGATTTGCGGTAGGTAATGAGCGGTTAATTGCCGCTCTCACACGGGTAAAATCCTACCTCGACTATGGAGCCTTTACTCCAGTTCAAGCAGCAGCTGCACACGCACTAAGTGGTAATGGATCTGATATTTTCATGGTACGCGAGGTTTATAAAAAACGCCGCGATGTAATGATACAGAGCTTTGCCCGCATTGGTTGGGCTATACCGGCTCCAGAAGCTACTATGTTTGCTTGGGCTCCCATACCAGAAAAATATCGTGATCTAGGGTCCCTAGAATTTTCAAAGTTATTGATTAATAAGGCAAAAATTGCTGTGGCGCCAGGAATCGGATTTGGAGAACATGGTGACGATTTCGTTCGTATTGCTTTAGTAGAAAATGAGCATCGTATACGCCAAGCAGCTCGTAGCTTAAAGCGTTTTTTAAGCGAATGATGAATTTCCCTAACTCAAAAAAGAGAGAAAAATGACACAAGCATTAAAAGTGGCGATAGCAGGCTTGGGAACAGTGGGAATTTCAACCTTGCAAATTTTGCAAAAAAAAGCATCTAGTTTGCATGAACAATGCGGTCGCCCTATTGAGGTGGTAGCAGTAAGCGCTCGGGATCGCACCCGTGATCGCGGTCTAGATCTTTCAGGTGTCCAATGGTTTGATGATCCTATTGTCATGGCCAGACATGCTGCTATTGATGTATTCGTTGAGCTTATTGGGGGTAAAGAAGGTGTCGCCTATAGCGCTATCCTTGCAGCTTTGGAAGGAGGGCGCCATGTGGTTACTGCTAATAAAGCGCTCTTAGCTCACCACGGATTAGCTTTGGCTACCTTGGCTGAAGAGAAGGGCGTTCTCCTTAATTTTGAAGCCGCAGTGGCGGGAGGCATCCCCATCATAAAAACTATGAGAGAGTCTCTCTGTGGCAATCGCGCCTCAAAAATTTATGGCATTCTCAATGGTACATGCAATTATATTCTCACTCGTATGCACCAAAAATCACTTTCATTTCATGATTGCTTAAAAGAAGCACAAAGACTTGGCTATGCAGAAACTGATCCAACCTTTGATATTGAAGGCAATGATACAGCCCATAAATTGGCTCTTTTAACAAGCCTTGCCTTTGGGAGCACAATTGAACTGGAAGCGATTTATTGTGAAGGGATCAGCAATATATCTCTGGCCGATATTCAAGCTGCAGATGAATTGGGATATCGGATTAAGTTATTAGGAGTAGCTACCCGCACAGAAACCGGTATTGAACAGTATGTGCACCCTACCATGATTCCTATTTCCTCCGCTTTAGCGCAAGTTCAGGGGGCGACAAATGCTGTCTCGATTCAAACAGATCTTTTGGGCGAATTATTATTATGTGGTCCTGGCGCTGGTGGTGCCGCCACCGCTTCTGCTGTGGTAGGGGATTTAGCTGATATTGCTAAGTCACGTCCTGGCTTTCAGTACGCTGCAGTCTTTAATAAACCAGCTAATGCATTAACAGCTTACCCAAAGGCAAAAATGCGTGCCCATGCAGGGGGATATTTTATCCGCCTTAGCGTTTCAGACCGCGCTGGGGTATTTGCAAGCATTGCTGGCCATATGGCTGATAATAATATTTCATTGGAATCAATTGTACAAAGACCAAAAGAAAACCAGCCTTTAAATGCGATGCATGTAGGGCATAAAACAATTATCCTTATTACGCATGAAACTACTGAAGCAGCAGTACGTTGTGCTCTTTCAGCAATGACCAATAATGGCTATCTTATCGCCAAGCCGCAATATATCCCAATTGTGCGCCCTTCTGGATAGATGTGAAAATCTTTTATATACGAGGGATTTTCCTTATCATTAAGCAAGGATTATGCTATGGGAGGCGCAATATAGGTGAGCAGGCGACTTTGTTAAGCCTTTTTTGGTTACAAAGATGGGTTGCTTTGATCTGGTTTTTAACCCTAACCTAATTGTGGAATATCATGCCAAAATTTGTTGCTCATAAATCCGATCATTTAGATCGTATTCTTACCCTAGAATTAACACGCGTTACAGAACGTGCTTCGGTGGCCGCGGCTCATTGGCGTGGGCGAGGTGATGAAAAGGCGGCTGATCAAGCAGCCGTAGACGCCATGCGCCGCGAGCTAAACCAGCTTACCATTTCTGGAAGAGTTGTCATCGGCGAGGGCGAGCGTGATGAAGCCCCTATGCTTTATATTGGGGAAGAGGTCGGGCAAAGGATAGGGCCTTGCGTCGATATTGCGCTTGATCCCTTAGAGGGCACTACTATATGCGCAAAAAATTTACCGAATTCCTTAGCGGTAATCGCCATCGCAGAAAGGGGAAATCTGCTTTATGCACCTGATGTTTATATGGAAAAGATCGCCGTAGGTCCTGGTTATCCCCTAGGTGTTGTGGATATTGATGCGTCTGCTATAGATAATATCCACGCTTTGGCCAAAGCAAAAGGCGTGGCGGTTAATCAGATTACCGCCTGTATTATGGATCGACCACGGCACACACAATTAATTGAAGATGTGCGGTCGACAGGTGCATCTATTCGCCTTATTGGCGATGGTGATGTGGCAGCTATTATGCATACAACCGATCCAGATGAGACAGGTATAGACATCTATATGGGTATCGGTGGCGCGCCCGAAGGCGTCTTAGCGGCAGCGGCCTTGCGTTGCATGGGTGGACAAATCCAAGGACGCTTAATTTTAGATAGCGATGAAAAATGTGCACGAGCCGCAAGAATGGGCATTAAGGAACCGCATAAAATTTATACGCTGAAAGAAATGGCCAAGGGCGACGTTTTGTTTGCCGCAACTGGCGTTACCGACGGAAACTTACTTGCAGGTGTAAAATTCACTAAAAACTATATCCAAACGGATAGTATCGTGATGCGCTCCCATAGTGGTACAGTTCGGTATATTCGTGCACGCCACCAAAATATTACTAAATTTGACTAATTAATTAGGGAACCGTCAGTGAATCTAATATAGGTGGTAGAGCATGGCTTGGGAATAAGCATTTTTGATTAGCACTTGGCATGAATAATGCCACTAAAAAAGAGGGTGATTAAATAATGGAATTTTCAACCTATGGGGTTTTACTAGCAGGAGCCTTATCTTTTCTTTCTCCTTGCGTTTTGCCCTTAGTTCCGCCCTATTTATGCTATATGGCTGGGGTTAGTATGGATGAATTTCGCCTAAAGGTTCCACAGGGACGTAAAGCGAGGTGGCCATTATTGCGTGCAGCTCTAGCTTTCTCTTTAGGATTCACCACGGTTTTTGTAGCGCTTGGGGCAAGTGCCAGTAGCATCGGTCATTTTATTGGCTATTATCGTGACTGGCTGGCCATTTTTGCTGGCATTGTTATCATTATCTTTGGTCTCAATTTTTTGGGTATATTTCGCTTGAGGTTCTTATCCTATGAAGCTCGTTTTCAAGCTCAAAAAGCCCCCCATGGGCCTATAGGGGCCTATATTATTGGCCTTGCTTTTGCTTTTGGCTGGACTCCGTGTATTGGCCCCATTCTTGGTCCTATTCTTACTTTGGCTGGTAGCAAAGATACAGTGGCCGAAGGAGCGCTTTTGTTAGCACTTTATTCCTGTGGTTTAGCTATCCCTTTTCTTTTGGCAGCCCTTTTTTCACATAGTTTTATGGGTTTTTTACAGCGCTTTAGGAAACATATAGGTAAAGTGGAAAAGTTTATTGGCTTTTTGCTTATTCTTACTGGCCTTCTATTTCTTACTGGTTATATGCAGAATTTTTCTTTTTGGTTGCTTGAAAACTACCCTGTTTTTGGAAATATAGAAGGGCTAACATGGCTGGATGTGAAGTCTTTTCTCACTAATCTTTTTTAAGATTCTATAGATAACGAAACCAAAGAGAATTTCATGAATAGAAAATGTCTTTCTATCATCTTAGCAGCAGGCGAGGGTACACGTATGTGCTCTTCCTTGCCAAAAGTTTTACATAAAATTGCTGGGCTTGCGCTTGTTAACCACGTGGTGGACCAAATGCAAGCAAGCGGTGCCGATAAAATAGCGGTAGTAGTAGGCCATGCGGCTGAATCCGTTGTGCAGGCTGTATCAACTTTTATGCCTGATGTTAGCTTTTTTTACCAAGAAAAGCCACAAGGAACAGCACATGCCGTCTTAGTAGCTCGGGCTGCATTAGAGTCGGGTATCGATGATATTCTCATTGCCTTTGCTGATATGCCGTTAATTGAGGCGTCTTATGTACAAAAAGTTCGGTCAATGTTAGCGGAAGGTGCTGATATTGTTGTAACGGGCTTTCATTGTAATGATCCTACGGGCTATGGGCGCTTAATTGTTAAAGATGAGCAGCTACAAGCAATTATTGAAGACAAAGATGCAAGTCCTGTCGAAAAAACAATCCAATTTTGTAATGGCGGATTAATGGCTCTAAGTGGCCGTTACGCTCTATCGCTTTTAGAACAGGTGAGCAATGAAAATGCAAAAGGTGAATATTATCTTACTGATATCGTAAAGATAGCTGTGGCACAAGGACATCGCGTTCAAGCTCTTGAGGTGCCATTTGAACAGGCGATGGGGGTCAATAATCGCTATGAATTAGCGCAAGCACAAGCCCTATGGCAAAAACGCAAAGCACGGGCAGTAATGCTGACAGGCGTTACCTTGGAAGCACCTGAATCGGTTTATTTTTCTTATGACACGATGATTTGTCGTGATGCGGTAATTGAACCACATGTATACTTTGGAGTAGGCGTGGAGGTAGGGGAGGGGGCACATATCCGTGCTTTCAGCCATCTTGAAGGAACTATTGTCGGCCCAGCTAGCGTTGTTGGGCCTTATGCTCGTTTACGACCTGGTACTATATTAGCTGAATCGGCAAAAATTGGCAATTTTTGTGAGATTAAAGGGGCGCAAATCGGGGTTGGTGCAAAGGTTAATCACCTTAGCTATATCGGCGATGCCACAATTGGTGCCCACGCTAATATTGGAGCGGGTACCATTACGTGCAATTATGATGGTTATAATAAATGGAAAACCGAAATTGGCGCTCATGCCTTTATCGGCTCCAATAGCGCTTTGGTCGCGCCTGTCAGTATAGGCGCAAGGGCTTATGTTGCTTCAGGTAGTGTGATCACCAATGCAGTACCCCAAGACGCTTTGGCTATTGCGAGGGTGCAACAAGTAATTAAAAAGAAACGTGCCGTTTTATTGCGCAAAAAATTTAGCGCAATAAAGGATAAAAAGTTATAATTTTTTTAAAAGGTAAAATTTTATGATTTACATACAAAAAGAAAACATTTATATTCTTAGTATACAGATTGTTTCAGAAATTATGATTCTTTAAATAATGAAAGGATACGATATGCAATTAATTAAGAAAGTTTTTAGTGGTATTACACCTTTCTTTTTAATTCGTTCTTATTTTTTTGGTATTATTTTATGTGCATTTTTTTCATATATTATATATAATTCAGGAAATGCATGGATAGTGAAATTCTTTTTTATAATATATTATGTGGTTAATACACTCTTATTTCCTTTCGCGGCACTTGTTTGGAATGAATTGAAACGTCTTGTTATGGGCGATCTCTTCATCGTTATGGATCTTAAACTTCTGCTTGGAATCAAATTTGTTATAACCTGCCTCTTGTGGATGCTCGCCATTTTTACGCTCCTTTGGGAATTTTATATATCTGGTTGCGTGCGCGTTATGCAGGTCAAAATTAAGAGGGTTTATAAAAAGCATTTTTCGAATAAAACAGACATTATAAACTTATATCTTTATCATATCTGTAATCTTTAAACGGCATCCGCTATAAAACTCCTAAAAGTAATTTATGGAGGGGTTAATACCGAAAAAATGATATATAAGCATTATTATCCCTTAAGGCTTTACCAGTGTGCTAGAATAGGATAAGAATCTATAAATGTAATGATAAAGCCCTTGTTTCGAGGCGCAGATCCTTTTAAACTAGAAGCGACCGTGTCGATTTGAATGACTAGGAGAGACACCTTATGGGGCAAACAGTTACGGAAAAAATTCTAGCGCGCGCTAGCGGTAGAAAAAATGTTGTGCCTGGGGAAGTGGTTTGGGCAAAAATAGATATTTTAATGTCACATGATCCATGCGCACCGGGAGTAGCAAGCGTTTTTAAAAAAGAATTTGGTGAGGATGCAAAAATTTGGGATGCCTCACGTTTTATTATGATTCCCGATCATTTCACTTACTCTGCTGATTTTCAAGCAAATCATAACATTCAAGCGATGCGCGCTTTTGCAAAAGAGCAAAATGTACGCTATTTTTATGATGTAGGAACACCCGATTATAAAGGCGTATGTCATATTGGCTTAGCTGAAGGGGGGCATGCGCGCCCGGGCGAAGTTTTGCTAGGTACTGATTCTCATACCGTAACTGCAGGCGCTTTTGGTACCTTTGCCATTGGCGTAGGCATCACCGATGCTGCTTACGCGGTAGGAACAGGAGAAATCCCCCTTAAAGTTCCTGCCTCCATCCGCGTAGATTTTGTGGGTCATAAACCTAAGGCCTTGATGGCAAAGGATATGATTTTAGCATTATTGGGCAAACTAAGTGTGGATGGTGCCACCTATGAGGCGATCGAATTTGGCGGGTCAGTTGTGGATACTCTTTCGGTGGAGGAGCGAATGACTCTGTGTAATATGGTAGTAGAATGTGGCGCTAAAAATGGTATTATGGTACCTAACCAAGCCGTAATAGAGCACCTAAAAACCCGCACAGATATCCCTTATGAAGTGATCACTCCTGATAAAAATGCGCAATATCGTGACCATTTTATCATAGATGTAAGCACGATGGAGCCTATGGTTGCGAAACCCCATTCACCCGACAATGTTGTGGAAATTAGCAAATTGGGAGATATTGCAATTTCACAAGCTTATATTGGGTCTTGCACAGGCGGAAAGTTAGAAGATTTCACCGCCGCGGCTCAAATATTAAAGGGACGCAAAGTAAAAATTCCTACTTTTGCGGTTCCTGCTACAAAAGAAGTATTTCGCCAATTGATTATGACAAAGATCAGCGGCCTATCAATCTATGAAATTTTTGATCATGCAGGAGTGAAATTATCTTCTGAAGCGGGTTGTGCGGCTTGTTGCGGAGGGCCTACTGATACGTTTGGCCGTGTTAACGCTCCAATTGCCGTTATTTCTACAACCAATCGAAATTTTGTTGGCCGTATGGGTAATAAACAGGCTGAGATTTATTTAGCTTCGCCTTATTCTGTAGCAGCTGCCGCGGTTGCAGGGAAAATTGTCCATCCAAAAGCCTATCTGTAAACGGTATAGCTATGGCTCCTCTTATTTATTTTCTAGTTGTTTTAAGTAAGCACAGTCGCTGGTTCGTTCATTTAGAAGGTTTAAATAATGAGTAGCATTAGCGGATCTATTTATATCTTAGGTGATAATATTGATACTGATCAAATTTTAAGTGGAGAATATTTAAAAGTAAATCCTTCCACCCCAGAAGGTTATGCACAATTGGCTTCATTGGCTATGTGTGGTTTGCCAGAAGGATCTTTACCCTTTATTGATGAAAAAGCGGGGCGAGCAAAATATCCTATTATTATAGCAGGAAAAAATTTTGGCTGTGGCTCATCACGTGAGCATGCGGTGCGTGCTTTGGGCGCCGCTGGTGTAAAAGCAGTGGTTGCCCAGTCTTATGCACGTATCTTTTTCCGTAATTGCGTAGCCACCGGAGAGCTTTTACCAATCAGCTGTGATACACACCTCAATAGAGAGCTGGAAACGGGCGATCAAGTGATTATCCACCTTGATCGCCAACGGATAGAAAGCAACCAAAAAATCTTTCCTCTTGCTCCCGTTGGAGAGTTAGCTGCAATCATCAATGCCGGCGGCCTATTTCAGTATGCCCGAAAATATAAAAAGATATAAAATCAGTCTACTAAGAATGCTCTTTTTAGGACGTTGAGCATTGCCCTATATGCTGACGAACAGCACTCAATACGGCGTTTGCATGGTTAGGCACAGATACTTTCGACCATAATTGAGCGATTTTACCTTCTGGGTCGATCAAAAAAGTACTACGCTCGACCCCCATATATTTACGTCCATACATATTTTTTTCTATCCATACACCATAGGCACAAAGCGTTGTTTTTTCTTCATCAGATAGGAGGGGTATATTCAAAGCATATTTTTTGATAAATTTATGGTGTTTGGCAATAGAATCAGGCGAAAGCCCAAAGACAGCAACTTTGAGGGCATCAAATTCTTGTTTAAGTGCTGTAAAATCTTGAGCTTCCACAGTACAACCACTAGTGTCATCCTTGGGATAACAGTACAGCACTACCCATTGGCCACGTAAGGCTACAAGCGAGATTGTTTGTTCGGTACTATCCGCGTTAGCGGCGTTTAAGATAAAAATAGGGGCTATATCGCCTGTTTTTAGTACAGTCATGATATCTTTCTTACCAATCTAGAGAATCATTAGATTGCCCATCATGGTAACGATTTTATTGCGTACGTCTATGAAATTGCGCCTTTAAAAATAAAAATATAAGCAGATTAAAACACCTATAACCTACCTAGAACAGCAAGAATCGGCAAATTGTTTATAGATTTTTAACATTTGCCGGCAAAATTAGCCTCTAAGCAGATTCAGTCAAAGTAAGCGCAGTGCAATTTTTCTTTAATGACGTAGAGAAACTTTATGCTGTATTTTTTTGCTGGGTTTTGCTTTTATAAGGCGTATGCCAAAAGCGGGAAGCTTCGATTTGTCTGATAAATACCTTCTTAATAATCAGAACCAAGACGGCTCTGATCTGTTGTACTCTTCTGCTATTGAAGATGGTTCTGGGACGCGTTTAGGAAACGATTTCAAGCATCCCATACCTGACAAAAGGCGTGGCAAGGTTTTTTATACCCTGACAGGTATTTCGCTTCTACTTCTGATTATGATAAGCTTTTTTTTTATAGCCCTTAAGAGGGGCATTGAAACCCCTTATATCACAGCCCAAATACAGAAAATTTTAGAGAATCGGCTTACAATGCTGGGTCAAGTTCGGATTGAACGGGCTCGTCTGTCATTAGATCAAGATTATCACCTTGTTCTGGTGGCAGAAAATATGCGCTTTCTTCAAGGTCGCGATTCAAATGATAAAATCGGCCGCATCCAGCTAGGAATTTCCATACATTCGCTTTTTTTGGGCGTACTTCATATTCACAAAATTATGCTGAGTGATGCTGATTTAAATCTCGGCTCAAAAGGATTGTCGGTTTTTCAAAAATTATCTTCTAATAGCTTTAATCGCCCTGATATAGATGCAATGAGTTCAGAAAGCCTTACTGCTTTAGATGAAGGATTGGCCTTCATTCGCCGCCTCTCCCTTGATACAGTTATGCTAGACAATATTCATATTATGGGGGCGGCGAAAAGCAATCCTATTACTCTGAGGCAAGTTAAGCTTTCAACCATGGCGAAACGAGCGGATCTAAGCGCAAATATCGTTTGGAATGAACAACTATTAAGAGTTACCAGCGCGGCCTCTTTACGAAACGATGGAAAACTCGCTGATATAAGTCTGGATGTTGAGGGATTGCCCTTGCACTTAGGAGACAAAGACAGCGCCATACCTTATTTATCTTCTGGCCACGTAGATGATGGGTATTTGCGCGTGAAGGGTCTTGTGAATTTTCATGGAGAAATCAATCGCCCTGTTGATAAAAATCCAACGTCTATTCAATTGCGTATTAATATGACAAAAGGAATGATGGATGTAGGCGCTGCCCAAGATATGCCGACACAATTTTTAGTAGAAGCTTATCACGAAATTGGTAGCGATAAGGCCGTAATTCTTCCTTCTTTTTTTACAGTTGGTGGTTTAAAATTACCTTTGAGCGGCGAAATAGCTCTCGTTATGAAAGCAAACGAAGAAAAGCAGCCACTTTATGACTATAGTTTTGATCTTAAGATCAAAAACGCTATATCGGCGCCACAAGAATCTCCCGAAGGCGCTCTTGTTTTTTCGGGTCGGCTTGTTGGCAAATACCGTCTCAGTGATTATAAAATAGCTTTATCTGAAATTAACATTACCACTCCAAGCGGGATAATATTTGGAGAGGGTAATTTGAGGTTTGGCCAAGGCACACCAGAGACAATCCTTCTATTGCATGCGAAAGAGCTTAGTATCGCCGATGCTAAACAGTTGTGGCCAGTTAACATTGCCAATAGTGCTCGCCGTTGGGTTTTACCTCATATTTTTGGCGGCCAGCTTCGCAATGCGCAACTAGAATTGGCTTTGCCACTTGATTTATTTCATGCTAAGAGGGCTATGAAGCCTTTAAGTGCTGATGAAATGCGCCTAACTGCAGATATTGTTAATACACGTTCTGATCTAGTGGGCACTTTACCGCCACTGAGCAAGGCTAGCGGTCGAATTACCATTGAAGGGAGTACGATCGCTCTTTCGCTTAATCAAGGGACGATTTATCTATCTGATGATTCATCAGTCAACCTATCTACGGGTCTGCTTACCATCCCATGGGGAGATGCAGAATTTATTTATGCAGACCTCACTACCAATATCAAGGGCAGTGTAGGTGCTGTGGGTGCTTTGATAGGCTGTAAACCCATTGATTCTCAGCGTTTTTTGCCATTCAACTCACAAAAAGCAAGTGGTGAAGTTGATCTTAACCTTAATTTGCGTTTTGCGCTGAACAGTTCTGATGCACATAGCATAACGCAGCCCTCCCTTGTACCCCAAAAGCCACACTATGATGTCAACTTACATTTCAACAAGCTTTCCTTAGATCAAAAAATAGATGGTATGCAAGTAAGCAATGTAAGCGGCTATGCTAAACTTTCTCCCAACCAGGTAGAGATTGAAGGAGTAGGAACGCTTAACAATGCAATGATGAAATTTACTGTTTTAGGATTTTTTAAAAACGGGACGTTTCTTACTAAGAAAACAATCGAATTAAGCGCAGATGACAAGTTGCGCGCTAAATATTTCCCTGCTTTGAATGAACTCATCAAAGGGCCAACCCTTATCAAAGCCAATCAAGTAGGTGATGGAGATTGGAATGTGGTGACCGATCTGTCTTCTGCAACCTTAGAATTCCCTGGCCTTGGTTGGAAAAAAGGGGCCAACATCGACATGAGTGCTGAGTTTAATTTACCCGCAAATTTTACTACTGCTCGTACCTTTAGTATTAAACATTTTGCGCTCACGGGCGTGCATACTCTTATTCAGGGCTCTCTGGACATTAAAGATAAACACCTTGTAAGTGCAGATTTTTCTAAGGCAAACCTAAACGCGAACGATAATATTAGTTTTCAATTAAAAGAGCAGGAAAATGGGTACTACCTTAGTGTACAAGGAAGTAAATATGATGCGCGCTCTCTGATTCAGCATTTGGGACAAAAAACCTTTTCAGAGCTCCGACCTACTCCCTTCACCCTTGATGCTTCAATTGATACGTTAATAGGCTTCGGGAAAGAAGAATTACAGAAGGTCAAGGCACACTTCACCACCCGAGGAGGTAGTAATTTCAATGCTGTTACTAAAGGCGGCATGCTAACGCAAGTCTCCGTGGTTACACAAGAAAGCCAACAAGTTATCAATATACAAAGTAATGACGCTGGTGCTTTTTTGCGCTTTATGAATTACTATGAAAAGGTTGATGGTGGGCAATTGATAGCCAATTTTCAAGCCGCTTCTAACGCTCCATGGACTGGAGCGATACGAATTCAAGATTTTGTTCTGCGCAATGAGCAACGGTTATCTAATTTTATTGATGAAACGCCTCAAGGTAGTAGCAGAAGTTTGAATGATGCCCTCAACAAAAACATGGATAGCGGCCTTGTTAAGTTTGATATTTTTTATGCAGAAATTAGCAAAAGCGATGATTCTTTTATAATTAATAAGGGAATTTTGCGAGGACCAAATATTGGTGCGATCTCCCAAGGCATTTTATATGATGCGCAAGGATATATGAATATGACCGGAACCTTCATGCCAGCATATGGGCTTAATCGTCTTTTCAGTAATTTACCTCTTGTTGGTCCGCTTTTAGGCAACGGACAAGATCGGGGACTTATAGGCCTAACTTTTAAAATCACGGGCTCTTTACGTCGCCCTCAAATTATGGTCAACCCGATCTCTATCATTGCCCCTGGTATCTTTCGTTCCATATTTGAATTCAAATAATGGCTATTCTGCTTTAAGCAATATGTGCTTTTTTTTGCCAAGTGAGAGTTTTATAATTCCCATCTCATTCAATAAAGCATCATACAGTTGAAAATTATCATCACTGATAAGCTTATCATTGACCCTAACCGCTCCCCCGTGGATGTGCCTACGGGCTTCACTGTTGGATTTAGCAAGCCCAGCGCGAACGAGCAGACTCAAAACACCCATACCTTGGCTCAAGTCATTAAGTGCTATACTTATGGTTGGTAGACTGAGAGCGGTAGAGCCTTCCTCAAAAGTTTGGCGAGCAGTCTTTTCGGCTAAGAGAGCTGCTTCTCGTCCGTGTAAGAGGCTTGTCACTTCAGTGGCGAGAATTTTTTTTACCTCGTTGATTTCAGCACCTTTAAGAGCGCTCAGGCGATCAATTTCACCCATAGGTAAGACTGTATAAAGCTTTAAAAAGCGAATTACATCAGCATCCTCGCTATTACGCCAGTATTGCCAAAAATCATAAGGCGAAAACATATCTTGGTTGAGCCAAACCGCACCACCCAAGGATTTACCCATTTTAGCACCAGAGGCGCTAGTCAAAAGCGGGCTTGTCAGAGCATAGAGTTGAGCGCAGCCCATGCGATGACCGAGCTCAATTCCATTTACAATATTGCCCCATTGATCAGAGCCTCCTATTTGCATCCTTACATCGTGAGATTTATGGAGAAAAACAAAATCATAAGCTTGTAAAAGCATATAGTTGAATTCAAGAAACGAGAGAGACTGCTCGCGCTCAAGCCGTAATTTGACCGAATCAAACGATAACATTCGGTTAACAGAAAAGTATCGGCCTACGTCCCGTAAAAACTCAAGGTAGTTCAAATTACACAACCATGTAGCATTGTTTAATAAAAACGCCCCGTTGGTTCCATCACTAAAGTCTATATAGCGGGTAAAAATTTGTTGTATGCTTTTAATATTGTTAGAAATTTGATCTTCAGTGAGAAGCTGGCGCGCTGTATCTTTAAAGGATGGATCGCCCACCATACCAGTGCCGCCTCCCATGACAGTAACTGGTCGATGCCCTGTTTTTTGTAGCCAATAAAGCATCATAATCTGAATAAGATTGCCTGCATGTAGACTAGGTGCGGTAGGGTCAAAGCCAATATAAGCATTAACTGTGCCCTTAGATAGCAAGGTATCAAGCCCTGTTTCATCAGAAATTTGGTGAATAAACCCTCGTTCAGACAGGGTATGAAGAAATTCAGATTTAAAGACAGCCATAATATATCTCAAACAATCGTAAGGGTCGGAAGTTTTAGCGCAGGCGTTTTAAGCGTTGCTCTGTCAATTCGCCGGCCAAGCGGCGCTCAAGATATTCAGAGCAAGATTCGATCAATTTTTCTGTGTGACCTTGAAAGAAATGGTTGGCACCGGCGAGGGTTTTTTGCGTAATAATAATTCCCTTTTGGGTCTTTAATTTATCTACAAGGCCTTGGACATCTTTGACGGGGGCTACTTTATCAGCATCGCCATGAATGATCAAACCAGAAGAAGGACAAGGGGCAAGAAAAGAAAAATCATAAATATTAGGCTGAGGAGCTACGGATATAAATCCTTCAATTTCTGGGCGGCGCATCAAAAGTTGCATACCAATCCATGCACCAAAAGAATAACCTGCCACCCAGCAATGTTTCGAATCAGGGTGTAATGATTGCACCCAATCAAGCGCCGCGGCGGTATCGGAAAGCTCACCCGATCCGTGATCAAACTCCCCTTGGCTACGTCCAATTCCTCGAAAATTAAAACGTAAAGTTGTAAATCCTTGCTGTTGGAACATATAAAAAAGGTCAAAGACAATCTTATTGTTCATTGTACCACCAAAACGTGGATGTGGATGAAGGATAAGGGCAATAGGGGCGTTTTTCTCTGGTGATGGCTGATAGCGTCCTTCAAGACGGCCAGCTGGACCATTGAAAATGACTTCTGGCATATAGCGCTCCTTTAAAATAGCTACAAAGCGGTCATTGACCCAAGTAGGGCTTCAAGGTAAATTAGGAAACTTCTCATTCACTTTTTTGCTAGATAGCCCCTTCTAGGGGTGGTTTTCAAGAAAATTGCGTAAATTCACCAAAAATAACCTTAAATGATAAGCGGAGCCCTTTATGGCGATCATACGTCGTTATTTCGATTATAACGCCTCAGCCCCACTCAGCCAGAGCGCTCAAGCCGCATTGTTGGCTTCCTTTAATATTTATGGCAACCCATCTTCTGTTCACCAAGAAGGTCGCGCTGCAAAGGCTTTGCTACAAAAGGCGCGGCGAACGCTAGCAACGCATCTTGCTGTTGATTCTCAAAACATTATTTTTACTTCAGGTGCCAGCGAGGCTGCGGCCACCCTTCTTACACCCTATTACAAAATGGGGCGTGCTGAGATATATTTTTCAAAGCTTTATTTAAGTGCAGGAGAGCACCCAGCTATAGCAACGGGGGGACGGTTTTCATCCATTAATATATGTACTATCAAACTAAAGGCTGATGGTTGCCTTTGTTTTGATCATCTTGAGGAAAGACTCAAAACCCATGATAATAAAGAAGGTCTTCCCTTGGTAGCGGTGCAAGCAGCCAACAGCGAAACAGGCGTTATACAACCCTTAATAGAGGTCGCTGCCCTTGTAAAACAATATGGCGGTGTACTAATAGTAGATGCGGCGCAATATTTTGGCAAATTACCGCTTAATATCAGCCAATTTGGTGGTGACTTTTTTATCCTTTCTGGCCATAAAATTGGGGCACCAAAAGGAATTGGCGCTTTGGTTGCATTGGGCAACAGCCTAATGCCTACCCCTCTCATAGCAGGTGGCGGTCAAGAAAATGGGTTTCGTGGAGGAACCCAAACCGCCCCTTTGGCGGCAGCATTTGCAGCCGCCATTAGCGATAATGAGGCTTATCGCTCTATGACTCACATTGAAACGGTGCGCAATTATCTCGAAGAGGGCTTGAAAGCTTGCGTACCCCACATTACTATTTATGGGCAAGAGGCGCCGCGGCTTGGGAATACAAGCTATTTTTCCATCCCACAATTAAAGGCTGAAACAGCTCAAATCGGCTTTGATCTTGCAGGGTTTGCCACCTCGGCTGGCTCGGCATGTTCTTCTGGTAAAGTAACGAAAAGTTCTATCCTAACCGCCATGGGCGTGCAGGAACACAGCGGAGCTTTGCGCGTTTCTTTGGGGGGAGAAGTAAGCTTTACTGATATTGATGCCTTTTTACAGACGTTGAAAAAAATGCTAAAATAAATGAACAGGGCTTGCAAAAAAGTTTAGAACTGTTTTAAAAAGCAGAAGCTTGACTAAGATAGTCATCTTAACGCAAAAGCATGTTACGCTTTTTAATGTTTATGCTTTGTTGCTATAAATAGCGCATAATGAATGACAGCCTTTAACTACCAGCCCTTGAAACTGGATAGGATGGAGAACGCAAATGCCTGCTGTAGAAGAAACCATACGCCAAGTGCGTGATATTGACGTAGATCAATATAAATATGGTTTTGAAACAAAAATAGAAAGTGATAAAGCGCCTAAAGGCTTAAACCAAGACATTATCCGTTTTATTTCCGCTAAGAAAAACGAGCCCGAATGGATGCTAGAGTGGCGGCTTGCCGCATATCAACGTTGGCTTAATATGAAAGAGCCTGATTGGGCTAAGTTGCGTTACCCCCCAATTGATTTCCAAGATATTTATTATTACGCCGCTCCTAAAAGCCAAGCTGGTCCAAAATCTTTGGATGAAGTAGATCCGGTCCTTTTGGAAACTTATAAAAAATTGGGAATCCCCCTATATGAGCAAGAGATTTTAGCGGGGGTTCAAAAGCCTGAGCCAGCGTTAACGTTAGAAGAAGGTGGAGATGTTCCGCGTAGTCGAGTAGCAGTAGATGCGGTTTTTGATTCTGTCTCCGTTGTCACTACTTTCCGCGAGGAATTGGCACGGGCAGGGGTTTTGTTTTGCTCTATCTCAGAAGCCATTCAAGAATATCCCGATCTTGTACGCACTTATTTAGGTTCCGTTGTACCAGCGGGAGATAATTTTTATGCTGCGCTTAATGCGGCTGTTTTTACTGACGGCTCCTTTGTTTTTATCCCCAAGGGTGTTCGCTGTCCTATGGAGCTTTCAACTTATTTTCGAATTAATGAACGCAATACTGGGCAGTTCGAACGTACGTTAATTATTGCCGAGGAGGGGGCTTATGTTTCTTATCTTGAAGGATGCACAGCTCCTCAGCGCGATGAAAACCAATTACATGCAGCGGTCGTAGAATTAATTGCTTTGGATGATACAGAGATAAAATATTCTACGGTACAAAATTGGTATCCTGGCGATAAAGATGGCAAAGGCGGAATCTATAATTTTGTCACAAAGCGGGGAGATTGCCGCGGAAAACGGTCTAAAATCTCATGGACGCAAGTGGAGACTGGATCAGCGATCACATGGAAATATCCTTCTTGTCTATTGCGCGGGGAAGGCTCGCGCGGGGAGTTTTATTCCATTGCTATTTCTAATGATCATCAACAGATAGATTCAGGAACCAAAATGGTGCATTTGGCTCCTAACACATCAAGTCGGATTATTTCTAAAGCTGTTTCTTCAGGATTTTCTAGTAACACTTATCGCGGTCAGGTAACGGCCTATAAGAAAGCGGACAATGCTCGTAATTTTACTCAGTGCGATAGTTTGCTGGTGGGTAATGCTTGTGCAGCTCACACGGTTCCTTACATTGAGAGCCGCAATAAAAGCGCTCAATTTGAACATGAAGCAACTACTTCAAAAATTTCTGAAGACCAGCTCTTTTATGTGATGCAACGCGGTATTCCTGAAGAAGAGGCAATTGCTTTAATTGTGAATGGTTTTGTGAAAGAGGTCATCCAAGAATTGCCAATGGAATTTGCAGTTGAAGCGCAAAAGTTAATCGGTATCAGCCTTGAAGGCAGTGTTGGATAAAAAGAGTGCAAGCCGCGCTTTGAAACGGATAAAAATGCTAGAAATTAAAAATCTTCACGCAACGATTACAGCAAATGGTACTGAAATCATCAAGGGGCTAGACTTAACCATTGAGGCGGGGGAGGTGGCCGCTATTATGGGGCCCAATGGCTCTGGAAAATCTACCCTTTCTTATATTTTAGCAGGCCGTAGTGACTATACAATAACCAAAGGTGAAATCCTATATGAAGGCCGCTCTATTTTAGAGATGAGCCCTTCAGAACGCGCTGCTTTGGGTGTATTCTTAGCATTTCAATACCCGATGGAAATTGCGGGGGTTGCAAGCTTGGAATTTTTAAAAGTAGCTATGAATGCTCAACGTAAGGTGCGGGGAGAAGAAGCTCTTAAAATTCCTGAATTTTTAAAGCGAGTAAAGGCAGCGGCAGCTGATTTAAACATGTCTATGGATATGTTAAAGCGTCCGCTTAATGTAGGCTTTTCAGGGGGCGAGAAAAAGCGAGCGGAAATTTTACAAATGGCGCTATTAGAGCCGCATTTATGCATTCTGGATGAAATTGATTCAGGGCTTGATGTAGATGCTTTAAAAACTGTTGCTGATGGGGTGAACCATTTGCGTGATCCCAAGCGTGCCTTTTTAGTCATCACGCATTATCAGCGTTTACTGGACTATATAATCCCTGATCGTGTACATATTCTTTACCAAGGACGTATCATTAAAAGCGGAGCGAAAGACCTTGCTCTTTATGTGGAAGAAAACGGTTATGCTGATATTATCACCGATGCTGCATAGGGGCACAAAATGAGCAATCAATCGCCCCATCTCACTTTAGCTGAAACGGTTCTCATGGATCAAATCGCAAAAGGAAACGCGCTACATCCAAAGCAAGGGGCAGCTCGACATCTATTAAAGCAATATGGGATTCCTTCGCGCAAAAGAGAATATTGGCATTATACGGATTTACGTGTTTTGCTTAATACCATCCCTGTATGGGCAGTTGGGGGGGAGAGCTCCACCACAATAGCGCCTTTTTTGAAAGAAAGTTTTGTGGTACCTAGCCATAATGGTATACCCATTCCTGTTAAAAAGGGCGCATATTTTGAAGCCAAACCCTTGAAGGGGGCAGCACTTGCGCCTTATTTGCCCGATGAATTGAAGCGAGAGGATTTTATCGGGCAATTTAATAGTGCTTTTGTGACAGAGGGACAGGATATTATTTTACGCGCTGGCGCACCAGTAGTTCTCGAATTACAGAACACCTATGCCAGTGGACAAAGCCATGGATTTACCCATGTTACCTGCCAATCTAACAGCCGTGCAATGATTATAGAACGTTATTGCAGCGCAAGCGGCGCGCGTTTATTAACTAGCCAAACAAAGCTGAGTCTTGAAGAGGGATCGGTAGTTGATTGGATAATTATCGCAGATTCTGTAGAAGGGGGCGTGGAGCTACGCAAACTTAACGCTCGCTTAGCTAAAGATGCGCAACTGAACCTTTACTTCATCAACCAAGCAAGGGCCATAAGCCGACACGAAATAAATGTAGTTCTTGTGGCAGCCGGAGCGGATTTTCAATTGCGCGCTCTTAATCTTTTGGCAGAGCGTAGCCATAGTGACCTAACGACAACCATCGAACATATGGCGCGAGGAACAACTTCACGCGAATTAGTTCGTAATGTAGTGACAGATTCTGCCTATGGTGCGTTTCAAGGTTTGATTAAAGTGGCTAAAGAAGCGCAAAAAACAGACGCGCGTATGGCATGCAATAGCTTATTACTTTCGGACAAAGCGACTTTTAATACCAAGCCAGAACTTGAAATTTTTGCAGATGACGTCGCTTGCGCGCATGGGGCGACCTTTTCTGATATTAATGAAGATCATCTTTTCTACCTTCTTGCTCGTGGTATTGATGAAAGCACCGCGCGGTCTTTATTGGTAAAGGCTTTTATGGCAGAATTATTAGACACAATGAAAGAAACACGCATGCGCTCAATTCTTGAAAATAAAGTAGAGACATGGCTCACTCGCTATGTATAGTGATATAGGCCGATGATGGTAAAACCCTATAATATAGAAAAAATACGCCAAGAGTTTCCAATTTTGGCTCGCCATATCTATGGTAAACGTTTGGCCTACCTTGATAATGGCGCTTCTGCGCAAAAACCGCGCGTTGTCTTAGAGGCGATGGAGGTATTTTATACCACAGCTTACGCCAATGTTCACCGCGGTTTACACTTTCTGTCCAATTGCGCTACCGATGCCTATGAGAAAGCGCGTGGAACAGCACAATGCTTTTTAGGAGCCGAAAAAAAAGAGCAAATTGTTTTTTGCAAAAATGCCACCGAGGCCATTAATCTTGTTGCCTATGGCTGGGCTATGAAGCATTTACATGAAGGCGATGAAATTTTACTCAGTATTATGGAGCACCATTCGAACATCGTGCCTTGGCATTTTTTGCGAGAACGTTTAGGCGTAAAATTGCGTTTCATTCCTGTGGATGAAAATGGTGAATTACATCTTGATACTGTGCAAAATTACTTAAACGAACGAACAAAATTGCTAGCCCTTTGCCATATGTCTAATGTTTTAGGCACCATCCCACCCGTAAAGGAGATTATCACTCTCGCGCATCAAGCCAATATCCCCGTTTTATTGGATGGGTCGCAAGCGGCAGTTCATCGAGTAATAAATGTACAAGATTTAGATTGTGAATGGTATGTATTTACTGGCCACAAAGTTTATGGCCCCACGGGCATTGGGGTTTTATACGGAAAAACTCAATATTTAGAGGCGATGCGCCCCTTTCAAGGCGGGGGAGAAATGATTGAAAACGTAACGGTTGATAATATTTCTTATAATAAGCCGCCACATCGTTTTGAATCAGGCACTCCGCCTATTGCTGAAGCGGTAGGTCTTGATGCTGCGCTTACTTACTTAATGGGGCAAGATCGCGCAGCACTTATCGCTCATGAAGATGCGCTTTTAGCCTATGCTCATGATCAGCTCAACCAAATTAAAGGTTTAAAAATTTATGGCCAATCTCCTTCCAAAGGCGGCATCATTTCCTTTACCATGGAAGGTATTCATCCCCATGATATTGCCGTATTTTTAGATAGGCAGGGGGTAGCAATTCGGGCTGGAAGCCATTGCGCACAACCTTTGCTTAGCCAATTTTCTCTTACCTCTACTTGCCGCGCGTCATTAGCCATGTATAATAACGGTGATGATATTGACCAATTAGTTGATGCCTTGCAAAAGGCAAAGGTTTTTTTTCATGATTGATCCCCAAAAAGCACAAATAAATGTAGAATCAGTAGATTCTTGGGGCAGTACAGCGACAAGTATCCCCGCAGAAGAGCTGGAGCGAATGACACAGGATATCATTGCTGCTTTAAAAACCGTCTACGACCCCGAAATTCCTGCAGATATTTACGAGCTTGGCTTGATTTATCGTGTGGATATTGAAAATGACAGAACCGTAAAAATTGACATGACCCTTACCGCGCCCGGCTGTCCTGTAGCAGGCGAGATGCCTGGTTGGGTGGAAAACGCAGTAGGAAGTGTAGAAGGTGTATCCTATGTCGCGGTGAATATGACCTTTGATCCCCCATGGACACCTGATCGCATGTCAGAAGAAGCACAGGTTGCAGTCGGTTGGTATTAGATAAAACTAAGTAAAGCTATATCGCTTTTTCTATATACCAATTTTTGGCGCAGAAACCAAAGGTTTTAGTGGTGCTTTTTTATTTCTTTTGCAAGGTCATTAGCGGCGGTAAGAAACACAAGAATAATGTGTATCCCTTCATTTTTAGCATGTCACGTTTCGCTTAAGCCCACCTCTGTAATTTTGCAGCATAGAGCTATATAAAAAGTTATTCTAAATGGTAGGGAGGCGTTGTGTAAAAGCAATAACACAGATAACGCGAAAAATTTCTATCGACAAGGTCTATGTATTATTATTGGTAAAACTTTTTTAAAGTGTTGCAAAACACCTCATAGTAAAGGACACTGTGTTTAAAACCTTTTTCACTTTAAAGACATTGAAAGGATCGCTGTGATTATGTACTTAAAAAAAAGAACAGCCGTTTTATCGGTTCTTGCTACTGTAGCTATGCTAATAGTTGGAATTCATGCTCCTGCTAACGCGCAAAGCGTTATTCAGGGTTGGTATAAAGTATGCAATAAGCAACAAGATGTTGATATTTGTAATACGATGAACACGGTAGTCTCAAATACTGGTCAACCGTTAACAGTTGTGAACCTTGTAGAGCTCAAAGGTAAACAAAATGAAAAACGCATTGGCGTACAAGTGCCTACGGGTCGTTTTTTGCCAGAAGGGGTGCGGATTCAGATTGGAAATAATTTTAATAAGGTCATTCCCTATGTAGTCTGCAATGGGCCAAGTTGTATCGCGAATGATATTTTGGATGATGCATTGGTCATGGCCATGAAAAATGGCGCTACGATGAAAGTTACAACCATCAATTTTCAGGGCACCCCAAATCCTATTGATATTACACTAAAAGGCTTTAGTGCTGCTTATAATGGACCCGGTATACGAGAACAGGATTTCGTAGCAGAACAGAAAAAACTTCAACAGGCCGTACAAGCAAAACAAATGGAGCTTGAAAAGCGCATGCGAGCTGAGCAAGAAAAAGCAAAGAGCGGAAAATAAAGCGGGGAACCATCGTGGTCGGAGCGGCGGGATTCGAACCCACGACCCCTTGACCCCCAGTCAAGTGCGCTACCGGGCTGCGCTACGCTCCGAACACTGATGAGAACTAAAGGAGAGAAGCTATAAAGGCAAGACTAAAAATAAAAAATTTTTCTTCCACCTTCCGTGGCCATTAAATACTGCAGCTTAATCTCATATCAGTCTATAATCTTAGGCATGTTGCGATGGGGGTAGGCTTTTAGATTCTAATTGTTTAGCTGTATGCCACAAGGCTTCCATTTCTTTGAATGTACTATTTTTTAGGGTTTTACCCTGGTGTTTGAGTATCTGCTCTATAATACCAAAGCGGCGGCGCATTTTTTCATTACAATGGCGTAGAGCCTTTTCGGGATCAATTTTTAAACGCCGCGCTATATTAAGAAGGGCGAAATATAAATCTCCAAACTCTTCTTCAATGTCTTCCTCAACGCCTTCTTTGATAGCTTGTTGTAACTCCCCCCATTCTTCAACAAATTTATCTATAATTGGAGGCAGGTTTTTCCATTCAAAGCCAACTTGCGCTGCTTGATTTTGCAAGGCTAAGGCTTCTTTGTCAGCGGGACCTATGCGCTTAACGCAATCTAGATAAAAGCCTCCCGGATCTTCAAGGGTTACGGCTTGGCCCGCGTAACGCTTCACTTTTTCTTGAGCTTTAATTTTAAACCAATGGTCAGGATCAAAGCCTGTTTGCCTCTGCTCTTTAGTGCCAAATATATGAGGGTGGCGTTCTTCTAATTTTTTGATAAGCCCTTCCGCTACATCGGCAAAACAAAAATATCCTTCTTCTTCGGCAAGCTGGGCGTGATATATGACTTGAAAAAGAAGATCACCTAACTCAGCACATAAATCTACGTAATCTTGGCGGGCGACGGCGTCTTCTACCTCATACGCTTCTTCCAACGTATAGGAGACAATGGTTTGGAAAGTTTGCTTGCGATGCCAAGGACAGCCACCTTCTTGTGTACGTAGAAGCGCCATAATTTCAAGCAAGCGTTGAATTTGCGGAGATAAATTTTTGGGTGTCATGCTATTTTAACCGATTCATAGGTAAATATATCGCTATATTAGTATGCATGGTATAACAAAATGAAAGGAACTCTAATGCCTACTATATACGGGCTAGATTCATGTGTGTAAATGGTTGATAAATGATTCGGCATAACCGCTTTGTTATAATCTTGCTAATGGCTTTATGGCTTGCGCTTTTATGGCTATTTGCTTTGTTGCAACCGCAACCCTTTGTGGCGACTTTACCTTTTCATCTATTGGACAATAAAGGCGTGCCGCTTGCCATTTCTGAGCAAAAATCTTATGCTCACTTATTTATTGACCGCTTCAATAAGGCCAATCGCCACATAGAAATTAAGGTGAAAGAAAGGGGCGGGCAGGGAGCTTCTTTTTTATCTGCCTTCTTATCAAAAGACACAGGCAACAATAATGATGTATTTTTATTTTATGCAGTAGATTTTGATAAAGAAAAAACAAGAAAGAGTATTGAAAAAGCTACTCAGAGCTTTGCAGAGCAATTTTCAGAAAAGAAGATCGCTTTATCGCTAAAAGACGTAACTGAACAACTGAGAGATAGTTTAGAGAGCGTCATTAAAAGTGAAAAGGCACAGGCACCTTTATTACCATTACTACAACAATTATCACAGGTTATTATTCGACGCCTTTATCTTGAAGCACTTTCTCGTAGGCTAACAGAGAAAAACATTAATATACAAGTTTTACTCGATTTTTTACCACCCGCCGAACGCAACGATTTAGATGCACTTACCAAGCGCAGTCAAAATTTGCAGAGCCAGCTTGCCTATATGCAAAGCCAACTGGATAAAGCTCACCCACAGATCAAGGCCATGGAGGCTGAAAAAGGAGCGATTGATACTCAAATTCATAATAAGGTAGCAGCGCTTGTTACGAAAATCCGCTTAGAACAAGAGATTAACACTGACTTTGAAGGATCATTACACAAAAAAATCAACGCTCTCTCTAACGCCACATCTAAGCAACTTGATGCCGTGCTAGCTGATTTTAGCACACGGCTGGTGCAACTTACGGCGGCAGCATCGCAAAAGCCTTCTGTTCAGTTTGTACCATTGGGGCCCGTGACAGTGCAATACCATAAGGCAAACCCGCTGCGAAGTATAGGTTTTATCGCCAGCGGATTTTTGGGTGCTGCATTTATTTGGGTATTTGTAATTTGGGTGGAGCGCCGTACAAAGCCAAGAATTTTGCCTAACGATAAAGCAGATGAAGTACACAACATAACCGAGCTTGCACAAAACCTTACTAAAGGAGAGGTGCGATTCATAGCGATATTTTCTGCTAAAGCTTACGATATAGCTAAACAGTTAGGACAGATTTGGGCGATAGATGAGCAAAAGGTTTTGCTCGTTAACCAAAGCCAAACCCAAAATAAGGCCTTAGGTCTTCAGCGTGGTTTGAATGATCTTTTATTACAAGACCTCTCTCCGTTTGACGCCATCTATCGCGATTATGATGCTAAGCTTGATGTTATGGAGCAAGGGTTAAATTCTGCACAACAAGCAGCTCCTTTTGCTTATAAAATCAGCGCCCTATTAGATATTTTGTTTGAGGATTATAATAGGTTAATCATCATCTTTGATCAGCAACCAACTTATGGATTAGAACAATTTGCTGAAAAACTAGATATCTTTATTATAGAAAAAAATTATGCTGCAGAAGAGTGGATAAAAAACATGCGCACGATCCATCCAAAAAAATGTATTTTATTAAATGATGTTCTAAAGAAATGAATGGTAGTAGGTCGATGATAAATCAGAAAGAAAGAGGGTGTCGCGCCATTCGACTATGGCTTTATAGCGTTCTATTGCTCTGTGTGATCATTGTAATAGTGGGAGGAGCTACGCGTTTAACGGGTTCAGGCCTTTCTATTACACAATGGAAACCTATTCACGGAGTAATTCCGCCCATTGGGTTTGCACAGTGGCAAGAAGAATTCGAAAGATACCAAAAAATTTCCCAATATAAGCTCATCAACAATGCAATGACATTAAGCGAATTCAAAACAATTTTTTGGTGGGAGTGGACTCATCGTCTATTAGCGCGCTTAGTAGGACTTGTTGCTCTGTTTGGTTTTCTTAGCGTTTGGCTTTTACAAAGGATAGAACGCCGTGTCCTCCTTTTGCTTTTTACGGTACCAGTTTTGATCGCCCTTCAAGGAGTGGTCGGATGGTGGATGGTCGTATCAGGCCTTGGCGATAGTACACTTGTGAGCGTGAGCCAATATCGTTTAGCTATCCATTTAGTTATCGCCTGCACAGTAGTGGTTTTTGTTACAGCCTTAGCCTTTGCTCTCAAGGCCTATGAGGCGCCCCCTGCGTCTATTTATGTTCAGCGCTTTGCCGGCTTATGCGTATTTTTGATTTTGGTGCAAATTTATTTTGGCGCTTTGGTAGCGGGTCTGCACGCGGGCAAAGTATATAATAGCTGGCCTTTGATGGATGGGCAAATCTGGCCGCAAGGGCTTTTAGATATACAGCCCTACTGGCACAATTTTTTTGAAAATCCTTTGACGGTGCAATTTGTTCATCGGTGTTTTGCTTATGCACTTTTGATTGTCGTATCTTTTCATGCTTTTCAAACACGCAAAGCATCTCCCAATAGCCCACATGCGCGCCGCGCTCATCTATTAGCCTTATTTCTATTTATTCAAGCAACCTTAGGAATCATTACGCTTTTGTTAAGAGCACCAATCCTTTGGAGTTTGATCCACCAATGTGTTGCTTTGTTCATTTTGTGCTTTGCAACCGCACATTGGCGAGCTACAAAAGGCTCGCTCTCAGCCCCATCATCGTTAAGCATCAGGACTTCCCACTTTATGTGAAGTTATGAACCATAGAGCATTAGGTCAAGGTTTTGTACTGCAGCACCTGCCGCTCCTTTACCAAGGTTATCAAAAACAGCGCAAAAATTGAATAGGCCTTCCTTGTCATCGTGAAAAAGAAATAAACGCATTTCATCTTTTCCAGCCAATGATTCAGGGTTAAGTCTTTGGGTAGAAAGCGTTTCTTCTTCTGTAGCAAGATTAATGATATTTTGCCCAACATAATGCTGGTTGAATATGGCACGGATGTCTTGAATGCTTGCGGACATATGAAACAGCCGACGATGTAGGGGTAAGTGCACAATCATCCCTTGTGCAAAACGACCAACCGAAGGGCTAAAAATTGGTTTAGCGCTTAATAGACCGTGATATTGGATTTCTGCAAGGTGCTTATGGTTAAGCTGTAATCCATAGAAAAAATGCTGGGTGGGGTTATAATCGGAGTGTTGTGGGTTCTCCATTTGGGCAATCATTTGCTTACCACCGCCGCTATAGCCGGAAATGGCATGAAGATTGATTGGATACTCGTCACTTAGGAGGCCAGCCTCACGCAAAGGGCGGATCAAGGCTATGGCTCCACTCGCATAGCAACCTGGATTGGCCACTCTTTGGGCTGACGCAATTGCTGTTTTTTGTCCCTTAGTTAGCTCTGGTAAGCCATAAGTCCAACCTGCTGTAGTACGATGGGCAGTAGAAGTGTCGATAATGCGGCTTGTATTATTGGATGCTAATAGAGTAACGGTTGTAGATGCAACTTCATCGGGTAAACAGAGTATGCTAATGTCGGCAGAATGAAGATACTCTTGTCGCAAAGAAACTTCATGGCGGGCAGTATGAGGAATGGATAAAAGCTCAATATCTTGACGCTTTTGTAAGCGTTTTTGGATCTGTAGCCCCGTTGTACCATGTTCGCCATCAATAAAAATTTTGGGTGTCATTTTTTATACCTGATTGCCTCTCATCAAGAATATTTTATATAACAAAAAGCACAATTGATAAAGGCTATACAGTTTTTGTGATGTATCATGGGCTTAAATCCATTGGCCTATGAAGCGGTCTATGATATATAATCTTATTTTCAACATTAGGACTTTCGCCATGGATAACCACACCCCCACAGAACAACAGCGCTTTTTTGGTGATGACCTTCCAAGCGCTGACCCTGAAATTTTTGAGTCTATTCGCGGCGAATTAGGCCGTCAACGCCATGAAATTGAATTGATTGCTTCAGAAAATATCGTTTCACGCGCGGTACTCGAAGCGCAAGGATCTGTTCTTACCAATAAATATGCTGAAGGCTATCCTGGTAAGCGTTATTATGGGGGGTGTGCCTTTGTGGATGTAGTAGAAAATTTAGCTATTGAACGAGCCAAGAAATTATTTGGTGCAGACTTTGTCAATGTTCAGCCTAATTCTGGCAGCCAAATGAATCAAGCAGTGTTCTTAGCACTTTTACAACCAGGTGATACTTTCATGGGTCTTGATTTAAATTCAGGTGGCCATCTTACTCATGGCTCTCCCGTTAATATGTCAGGTAAATGGTTTAATGTTGTGTCTTATGGAGTGCGCCGTGATGATCATTTATTAGATATGGAAAACGTTGCTCGTTTGGCTCGTGAACACAAACCTAAGCTCATTATTGCGGGCGGTACAGCCTATTCCCGCATTTGGGATTGGAAAGCCTTTCGCCAAATCGCCGATGAAGTGGGTGCTTATTTGATGGTAGATATGGCGCATATTGCTGGTCTCGTGGCTGGCGGCGTGCATCCGTCCCCCGTTCCTCATGCACATGTAGTAACTACTACCACTCACAAATCCCTACGTGGGCCACGCGGCGGGATCATTTTAACCAATGATGAGTCTATAGCAAAAAAGATCAATTCTGCTGTTTTTCCAGGGCTACAAGGCGGACCGTTGATGCATGTGATCGCAGCTAAAGCCGTGGCCTTTGCTGAAGCTTTACGCCCGTCCTTTGCGGTTTATGCCGCTAATGTGATTAAAAATGCTCAAGCATTGGCAAAAAGCTTGCAAGATACCGGATTAGATATTGTGTCTGGCGGAACGGATAATCATCTATTACTCGTGGACTTGCGACCCAAAAGTGCTACGGGCAAGCGTGCAGAGGCTGCACTAAGTCGTGCCCATATAACCTGTAATAAAAACGGTATCCCCTATGATCCTGAAAAGCCTTTTATTACTTCTGGTGTCCGGCTAGGTAGTCCAGCTGCAACTACACGAGGCTTTGGTGCGAATGAGTTTTGGCAGATAGGACAATTAATTGCTGAAGTACTTGACGGTCTAAAGTCCTCTGCTAATTCTGATGAAGGCAACGCGGCCATAGAAGCAATGGTGCGAAAAAAAGTCAAAACTTTATGTGAACAATTCCCGCTTTATTCTTATTTAGGATAAAAGAATATGCGCTGCCCCTATTGTCACAGCGAAGATAGTCAAGTGAAGGATTCCCGTTCTACAGAGGATGGAATGGTAATTCGACGACGGCGTATTTGTGTTGCTTGCGAACGACGTTTTACAACCTTTGAACGCGTACAGTTACGCGCTTTAACGGTAATAAAAAACGATGGACGACGTGTGCCTTTTGAGCGTGAAAAGCTCATGCGATCTTTGGAAGTGGCCTTACGTAAACGTAATATTGAAGCAGAGCATATTGAAAAGGCCATTTCTGATATTGTTCGTTGCCTTGAAGATACAAGCGAAGGTGAAGTACACTCCGAGGCTATCGGCCGATTGGTTATGGAGGCCTTAAAGCAGATTGATGCTATCGCCTATATCAGATTTGCTTCAGTCTATCGCAATTTTCGTACAGCACAAGATTTCCATAAGGTCATCGATGAATTATCTTCACAATCTGAACCTTTTCATTCCAAATCTTTAAATGATGGCGCTTTTACGCTACCTGTTCCCTTTGATGAATGACATGTATTTTTGATTTAAAATTTATGGCAGCTGCCATACGGTTAAGCCACCGCCATTTGGGCCTTACGGGTGAAAACCCGAGCGTTGGCGCGTTAATTGTAAAGTATGACAACACTGGAGTAGGGCGTATTGTAGGGCATGGCGTGACAGGAATTGACGGTCGCCCCCATGCTGAATCACAAGCACTAAAAATGGCGGGGGCTATGGCTTATGGGAGCACTGCTTATATCACACTTGAGCCTTGTTCCCATTATGGTGCCACACCTCCCTGTAGTTTAGCCTTAATCAAGGCGGGCGTTAAACGCGTAGTGGTCGCTTTAAAAGATCCTGACGTACGTGTTGCAGGGCGGGGCATCGCTCAATTGCAGGAAGCAGGGATTGAGGTAAAGATAGGGGTTTTGCCCAAAAGCGCTTACGAGGTTTTAAGCTCTTATTTTATGATGCATTATCATAAACGCGCTGAACTCACTTTAAAAATGGCTTTATCGTTGGAGAAAGCCATCGGGCAGGTAGGTCACGGAAAAGTAGATATTAGCAATGCTGTGAGTGCTGGGCAAACTCATATTTTACGGTCCCAAAGCAACGCTATTATGATAGGCGTAGAAACCGCTATTGCTGATGATCCGCAATTGACATGCCGTCTAGCAGGTTTAGGGAACCGCTCGCCCACCCGCGTAATCTTGGATCCGCGCTTACGGTTGCCGGCTGAAACGCAACTTGTCCAAACAGCACATAAAGTGCCGAGTTGGATTTTTTGCGCTCAACCCTATTATAACGCTCGAAAAGCGCAATTATTGCGCGGATATGGGGTAAAAATCTTTGCTCTTGAGGGTAATACACTTTCTCTCAGCCCTGCCCAAATTTTAAGCCTACTTTATACGCAGAAAATCTATAGGGTTCTATTAGAAGGAGGGGCAACAACAGCCCAGCATTTTTTACAAGCGGGTTTAGTCGATCGTTTAGTTTTGATTAATACACCAAAAAAACTCAAAGGTGCGCTTATTGCAGCTCCTGATTTTCCAGCCTATACTGAGGCCTATCAGGAAATCACCACGCGCTACTTAGGTCAAGATTGTTGGCGTGAATGGAGGCAGAATTATGTTTACGGGCATCATAACCGCTATTGGTTTGATTGAAGAAATTCAACAGCGTCAGCAAGGTCTATGGCTAAAAATCAAAAGCCCGTATCCGGCTTCTACAATAGATATCGGTGCTTCTATCGCATGTTCTGGCATTTGCTTAACGGTGATTGAACGTTTTGAGATAGACGGTGGAGGTAGTTATTTTATTGTTGAAGCATGGAAAGAAGCTTTGCAACTAACAACTATTAGCACGTGGCATACTGGACAAGCGATCAACCTTGAGCGTTCTTTAAAGCTAGGTGATGAAATGGGGGGGCACCTTGTTTCAGGGCATGTGGATGGGCGTGCGCAAATTATTGACATAGATGAGGAAGGCGCAGCAAAGCGGTTTTTCTTTAAAGCGCCCCCCCCGCTTGCTAAATTTATCGCGCCAAAAGGCTCCGTGGCTCTAAATGGGACATCATTGACAGTTAATCAAGTGAAAGGTGAAACTTTTGATATTTTAATCATTCGCCATACTTTAGATGTAACCACTTGGAACGTAACCTCTATAGGTGAATACGTTAATCTAGAGGTAGATCAGCTAGCTCGCTATGTCGCACGTCTTGATGAAGCAAAGCCATAGCACACTCTCTTTCTTTGCCTATTTTTTAAGGATTTAGTAGCGAAAAACTACCGAAAATTAGACTAGTAGGAACGCAAACAGTCTAGACTTTTTCGTGAAATAGGTTAGAGCAAAGCAGGATGGGCAGAATATAGAAATGCTGGTTGCTTGTTTTCTGCTAAAAATTTTATGGTTAGCGCACCTAGTATAATAATACTGCGATAAAGGAATCCCCTTATGGCTGATAATACCACGAACAAGCCGCACTTATTAATCGCTGAAGCTCGGTTTTACACGGATTTAGCCGATAGCCTTTTGGCAGGAGCACTTGACACACTGAAAGGTGAGGCGACCTATGATATAATTAGTGTACCAGGAGCTTTAGAAATTCCTGCAGCTATTATGATAGCGCATCGCTCACCTATGCCTTATGATGGCTATGTGGCGTTGGGCTGTATTATCCGCGGAGAGACCTATCATTTTGATATTGTTGCCAATGAATCATGTCGCGCTATTATGGATCTAACGGTGAATGAAGGCTTGGCCATTGGTAATGGTATTTTAACTGTAGAAAATGAAAAACAAGCTTGGGCACGAGCAAAATCAGACGAGCAAAACAAAGGTGGTTTTGCAGCGAAAGCAGCACTGCATATGGTGTTACTTCGAGATGCGATAGGGCAAAACGCAAGTTAGCGTAATGGAGATAATCATGAAAGAAAAACCAAAACGCTCTTTCCGTGTTGCCAATAAGCGTGGCGCGGCGCGCCTTGCTGCGGTTCAGGCACTTTATCAAATGGACATTGCAGGAACTGGCTTAATGGAAACAACTGCTCAATATGAAACACATCACTTAGGGCGCGATATTGATGGCGAACAATATCTAGAGGCTGACCCACAATGGTTCCGAGCTATTCTTGCAGGAGTCGTGGGAGAGCAAAAACGCTTAGACCCTATGATTCGACAAAGGCTACCAGAAGAATGGCCTTTGTCAAGGCTCGATTCCACCTTGCGCGCTATTTTGCGCGCAGGCTTGTGGGAGCTTAAAAGCCGCAAAGATGTACCGGTGGCAGTGATTGTCAATGAATATGTAGATATTGCAAAAGCATTTTTCTCCGCCGAAGAGCCCAGAATGGTCAATGCGCTTTTAGATAGTTTTGCCAAAGAACTGCGCCTCGAAGATAAAAAAGCTCGCACTATTGCTGCTCATCGCTAGTATCTCTCTAGCACAAAGGCTTAATTAGCGTTTTGCTTGTATTTTTGTGTGCTACCTACTATTTCCAAGGAAAAAATTCTCTACAACCTCCTTTCAAAAGGTACGGTAAGCTCGGTAATAAAAAATAAAATTTTTAAAATTTTACTCAAAAAAGTGTTGACCAAAGGCTTTCATGCACGTATGTATCACCCACCTTCTACAGGAAAAATTGGTGAGAGCGCGTAGCTCAGCTGGTAGAGCAACTGACTTTTAATCAGTAGGTCCAGGGTTCGAATCCCTGCGCGCTCACCAATAAATCATTACTATTATCCCACACTTATTAAGGTTTAAAAATTTTAGGTACTATCATACCATTTTCTTTCTTATTATAGAGTATGATTTTGTCTGGATATTTATAATTAAGGTTAAAATATAAAATACGGCTACAGGGAGTAAAACGAGTCTTTTGAGTTTATCCTTCCGCAAATATAGCCTGATCGCCTAACATTAAAGCTTGTAAACAGGCAGTTCCACGATTTACAGTGTAAAGACAATGCTAAAATAAAGGTGAAACGTGGCAGGCTATTTTATTACATTTGAAGGAGGAGAGGGAAATGGGAAAACCACCCAAAGTAGGCTATTGGCTAAACATTTACGGGCTAAAGGGTACGAAGTTGTAGAAACACGTGAGCCCGGCGGAACAAAAGGTAGCGAAGCAATTCGCCATTTTTTGCTTTCAGGTAAGACTGAAGCAATAGGTCCGCAGATTGAAGCCTACCTTATTGCCGCAGCTCGCCTTGCTCACCTAGAAGAGGTGATCCGACCAGCGCTTAAAAATGGTTCTGTAGTGATTTGTGATCGCTTCATTGACTCAACACGTGTTTATCAGGGCTTGAATCCTCAAATCTCTCAAGCTTGGCTTGAAGCGCTTTTAGCATTAGTGGTCAGCGAAACTATGCCAAATATAACATTTTTGCTCGATTGCCCTGTCTCAATCGCCATAGAGAGAGCAATTTTGCGCCGTGGGCAAGAAAATGCTGATCGTTTTGAGAAAGAGGCTCTTAGTTTACACGAAGCACGCCGGCAGGCTTTTTTATGCCTAGCCAAAAAAGAAACCAAACGTTTTCGTATTATTGATGGGGGTATAACCCCTCTCGAAATCGCCGCATTAATTGCCCAAAGTTGCGATGAAGCCATGATCAAACAAGAAGCGAAATCCTGTGCAAAAAATTGATGCTATGTCTTGCTATGATGATATTGACGGCGTTATGAAGCCGGCTGAAAACCCTATATTGATCGGGCATAGAAAAATCGTTGATTTTTTCAATCACCAGAGAAAAGGGGGGCGTCTACATCATGCTTTGTTATTCGAAGGTCCGAGAGGTATTGGCAAGGCAACTTTAGCATTTCATATTGCTTGGAATATTTTAACCGAGCAGAAATGTGCGCTGATTGCACCGGATCAAACAAGCTGGCAATGGCGGCAAATGGCACAATCATCACACCCTAGCTTTCTATATATCACACGGCGTTTTGATGCCCGCACAGAAAGATTCAAAGCTGGTATCGCGGTAGAAGATATCCGTGAGATAGGAAAATTCTTAAATCAAACTACGCGGGACGGCAGTTGGCGTGTGATTTTAATTGATTCTGCAGATGATATGAATCGCAATGCTGCTAATGCCCTTCTCAAAACTTTAGAAGAACCACCAAAAAAAACTTTATTCATTCTAATTTCCCATATAGCGGGGCGCCTTTTATCCACTATTCATTCACGTTGTCAGCGTATAGTTTTTCAACCTTTGGGTCATGAAGAAATAGAAAAGGTATTACGATTGGTGGTAGCTCCGCCGCTTATAGAGCAAAGGGAAAGCCTTGTTCCACTCATTGAAAAAGCGCAAGGTAGCGCTCGAAAGGCGGCTTTGCTACTCTGCTATGGAGGAATGGAAATTATCCGTACTGTTGATGATCTATTGGCAGAAGTTCCATTTAATGTTGAAAAAGCTCAACAATTGGCTCAAGTATTAGCCGGGCGCGAAAATGGCGGCCAATTTTTAGAATTTTGTGATTACATAGGGGCAATGACCGCAGAACGTGCCTTTTATGCTGCCGACATAGGCGACAAGGCTCAAGCTTTGGCTTATGCCCATTTATGGCAAAAACAACAAAATGAATGGAGCCTAACAGAGGCATTTAATTTAGATAAAAAACAAGCGGTGATAAGTCTGTTGCAGCGGTTATATCTTATGACACAAAGTTTGAAATCTTAGTTGATGGCTACTACCAGTTCCGCAAAGTGTTTTTTACGTGACAAGCATAATACTAAAAGCTATGAATAAGCCATGATAGGCGGTAACGCTAGGCTAAAACAGGCAGTAAAATGGATTGTAATGACTGAAAAATATTATGTGACAACCCCCATTTATTATACCAATGGTAAACCGCATATTGGCCATGCTTACACGGCGATTGCTTGTGATGTATTAGCACGGTTCCAAAGGGCCGAAGGGCACTCGGTTTTTTTCCTTTCGGGAACTGACGAACACGGCTTAAAAATGCAACAGGCTGCTGAAAAAGAAGGCGTTACGCCACAGGCATTGGCCGATAAAAACAGTACTATTTTTGTGGAGCTGTTAGAAAAATTCAATTGTTCTCAGAATGACTTTATCCGAACTACCCAACCTCGTCATCAAAAAGCTTGCCAAGCTCTATGGCAACGTATGTCTGCAAGCGGGGATATCTATCTTGGCCGTTATAAGGGTTGGTATTCCGTGCGCCAAGAAGCTTATTATGATGAATCTGATACTTTTATCGGAGAAGACGGCATTCGCCGCGAAAAGGAGGTTGGCTCCCCAGTAGAGTGGAATGAAGAGGAAAGCTATTTTTTTCGCTTGTCGGCTTATCAAGATAAGCTTCTTGCTTATTATGCTCAAAACCCGGAATTTTTAGGCCCTAAAGAGCGTAAGAATGAGATCATCAGCTTTGTGAAATCGGGGCTGAAAGATTTATCGATCTCTAGAACAACATTTCACTGGGGGGTGCCAGTTCCAAATGACCCTAACCATGTAATGTATGTATGGGTAGATGCGCTTACTAATTATCTTACCGCTCTAGGTTTTCCTGACCTTGAAGGTGAAAAAGGTGGGTTTTGGCCTGCCTCTGCCCACATTATCGGTAAGGATATCATCCGTTTTCATGCGATTTATTGGCCAGCTTTTCTTATGTCAGCAGGCTTGGCTTTGCCACAACGCGTTTTTGCTCATGGCTTTTTATTAAGCCGTGGGGAAAAAATGTCAAAATCTGTTGGGAATATTGTTGATCCTTTTGCTTTAATTGATGAGTATGGGCTTGATCAAGTACGTTATTTCCTTTTACGGGAGATCCCTTTTGGACAAGACGGTAGCTATAGCCATGAGGCGATAATCAACCGTAGCAATGCTGATCTTGCAAATGATTTGGGTAATCTTGCCCAGCGATCTTTATCAATGATTGCAAAAGATCGTGAAAATCGCGTGCCCGCCCCAGCTGCCCTAACATCAGATGAAGAAGCACTTTTGGCGCAAAGCATTGCTTTAATTGATGAAGTACGAAACATGATGTCGTCTCAAGCATTTCATTCCGCTTTGACGGCGATTTTCAAAATGATTGCGGACGTCAATCGTTATTTTGCTGGGCAAGCACCTTGGACTTTGAAAAAAAATGACCCTGCGCGCTTTGATACAGTTTTATACATTACTTTGGAAGTTTTGCGGCGTATAGCTATCCTACTGCGGCCTTTTATCCCTGATTCTGCTGATGCATTATTAACCCTTCTTGGGGTTGAAAAAGATGCACGTTTAATTAAAAATATCATTGACTCACCTCTGCAAGCAGGAGTGTTATTGCCAGAGCCACGAGGAATTTTTCCTCGATTAAATGTTCAAAAAGATAATGCCCATGCTAATTGACACCCATTGTCATCTAGACTTACCAGAACTTGCAACCGATTTGCCTGCAATAATTGCACGAGCTAAAACGGCGGGGGTAGGGCGCATGATTACTATATCCACCCATCAGGTGCATCACGCCCGTCTTTTAGCAATTGTTGAGGCTTATGATGAAGTTTTTTGTACGATTGGAACTCACCCCAACCACGTGTACGAGGATAGGCCGGCACGGGCAGCCGATCTTATAGAATTGGCACAGCATCCTAAGGTTATTGGTTTTGGTGAAACAGGGCTTGACTATTATTATGATGATGTAAACCCTAGCGAACAAAAGATAAGTTTCATTGAGCATATTCGCGCCGCAAGAGAAACGCAACTTCCTCTTATTATTCATAGCCGTAATGCCGATGCTGATATGGCTCAAATTTTGCGTCAAGAAACGCAAGAAGGAGCTTTCCCCTTTATTTTACATAGCTTTGCTTCTGGTTTAGAACTAGCAACCGTTGCTATTAAACTAGGAGGGTATCTTTCTTTTTCAGGAATCCTTACCTTTAAAAATGCAAGCAATGTCCGCGAAGCCGCTCAATTGACGCCTCTTACACAAATTCTACTAGAAACTGATTCTCCTTATCTTGCACCTGTTCCCCATCGTGGAAAGACAAATGAGCCTGCTTTTGTAGCAGATACAGCAGTTTTTTTAGCCAATCACTTACAACATAGTATTGAAAATATTACGAATATAACAACCGAAAACGCAAAACGAATTTTTAAAAAAATGGAGTAAGCATGGGCGGGTATTATCGCTTCACCATTCTAGGGTGCGGCTCTTCACCGGGCGTGCCACGTCCGAATGGTGATTGGGGCGCGTGTGATCCTGACAACCCAAAGAACCACCGCTTACGTTCGTCTTTTCTGATAGAGCGCATCATAGGGGAGGGAGCAGAAGAGAAGGTTACCCGTTTAGTCATTGATACAGGTCCTGATTTCCGCGTGCAAATGCTAAAAGCCAAAGCTACTCATCTGGATGCGGCGGTTTACACCCACCCCCACGCAGACCATATCCATGGAATTGATGATTTGCGTAGTTATGCCTTAACACAAAAACAAATGATGAATGTTTATGGTGATTCCTTTACAATACATCGTCTCAATGATGCCTTTGGATATTGTTTTCAAACCCCTAAAGGTTCACCTTATCCACCGATATTGAAAGCCCATGAGATTCAAGCTTATGAGCCATTTTCTATTGAAGGAGAGGGGGGCGCTATCCCCCTGATGCCTTATCGGCAGATCCATGGCAATATTCAATCATTGGGTTTTCGAACTGGGAATATAGCCTATTGCACCGACGTTAATGCGTTTCCCGAAGAGACTTTACCCTATCTTATGGGGCTAGATGTTCTAGTTATAAGCGCTTTACAATATAACTCGCACCCCAGTCATTTTTCTTTAGATGATGCTCTGAATTGGATCAAACGCCTCGCTCCCAAGCGGGCTATTCTTACCCACATGCATATAGCTTTGGATTATGAGAGCGTGCGTAAAGCTACGCCTGCCAATGTGTTACCAGCTTATGACGGTCTATTTTTCACCGCAGCGCTTTAAAGGTAATTTTAAAGATAAATAAAAAGGATGTGCTAAACAACAAGAGTTCAGCACATCCCTAGGATAAATATCCTAGCGCAAATAGCAGGAATTATATGGGCCAGACGGTGCGTCCGTGTTGCTCATTTACTAATTCGGCCATGCCTGTATAAAGAGCGCTAGCCCCGCAAAAAAGTCCTACATAGCCAGCAATTGGAATAAAAGATGCGTTTACAGTTAACCCCAAAACCAGGAATAAAAACAAAAGATCTAGGGAAACAAAGACCACTTTCAGCATGAAAGGAGCCCCTTTTAAAGCGCATGTCATGCAAAAAGCAAAAATACCCCACATGCCTAAGTAAACAGCGAGAAAGTCTCCTGAAGCTGCTTGAACCCCACCAATAGTTGGTAAAAGCCAAATAGCCACAAGGCCGATCCAAAAGAAACCAAAAGACGTAAAGGCTGTAGCAGGAAAGGTTTTTCCTTGTCGAAAAGCCATGATTCCAGCAATAACCTGAGCAATCCCCCCATAAAAAATTCCCATCGATATAATTACCGTTGAAAGAGGGAAAAAACCTGAGTTATGAACGTTGAGCAAAACCGTAGTTAAACCAAAGGCCGACAGGCCTAAAGGGCCAGGGTTGGCAAATTTTTGAGTGGTGTTTTGCATAGTATCCTCCTAGATATTCATTTTTACTTTTTTTCATTATGACATATTTTTTATTAAAAGGAATAGTAATTTACCGCTTCTAGTCAATTATAGTTACAACACATCAAAGTTGCATAAGATATATTATGGAACTTTTTCTAGTTCAGATTTTTTTGTGAGATAAAGAGCTGCCCAAGGACTGCTCCTCCTTCTTCTAGTCGAATTGTGGTATTTTCTACACGCAAACAACGCAATTTATGCTTTTCAAGGCATTCTCTAATATAGGCCTCACTATGCGCAAAGCGTTGCTGAGGGCCTACCTTATAGGTAGGATGAGCAAAATGCGCGTCAGGACCTATTTCCGAAGAAAAACCAAAAAAACCATCGGGTGCTAAACGCTGAACGATGAGATTAAAAAACTTGTCTAATGCACCCATATAAGGCAAAACATCGGTAGACAAAATCAGATCCCATGTATCATGATTTTTTTCTAAAAATTGACAGGCTTCTCCTACAAAAACTTGATCATAATCGCCCTTTTCATAGGCAATCTCCACCATATTTTCAGCCATATCAACACCCGTTTTATGAAGCGCCAAATCGTCAAAAGCAGCAGCAGCAAGCCCTGTACCACAACCAAGATCCAAAAGACGGGAAAAGCAAAAACCCTCTTTTTTTTCTGATTTATTAGCCAGAAGATCCAAGATAGCTTTGCGTAGTTTTTCAGGAACCGCATAATCCAGCTGATCGACGAGGATATAATCGAACATTTCTGCATGTTGGTTAAAAAGTGTTGTAACATAAGCGAGGGAGGCCCCTTCTGGGGTATCCCCCTTCCCCATCGCGGCCAATCGGATGACCAAACCGCCATGATCTTCTGGATCAATTAAAAGTGCTTCACGGTAGATTTGTGCGGCGCGCTCAAAATTGCCAGCCTTTTCATAACTTAGGCCAAGCATATAAAGTCTTTCGAGGGACTTTTCCTCATCTTGCATGTGGTGTACCTTTATTAGATAAAGCACGAGCAATGATGCTACACGCTATAAGTTGGATTTGGTGAAACAGCATCAATGGTAGGATAATGGTACCAATTGAACCCGGCATACTCGCAAATAAAGCATTAGCCATAGGCGCGCCAGCAGCAAGACTTTTTTTTGATCCACAAAAAGTTATAGTAATACGATCTGTTCGTCTAAAGTGCAAAAACTTTGCACCATACCAAGTAAATGTTAAGATAAAAGCAAGAAGACCAATGTCGATAAAGATAATCATGATAACTTCATGCCAGCTGATTTGTCGCCAGAGACCTTCATTCATTGCTTGGCAAAATGCTAGATAAACCACCATTATTATTGATATCCGATCAACTGCCGTCGTCCATGGCCTATGCTTTTGGATAAAGTTACCAATCCACCTTTGCATGACTTGCCCTAATAAAAAGGGCAAAAAAAGTTGAAAAAGGATAGATTCTATTGCAGCTACCGATAGAATGCTAACACCTTGAGGAGTATCAAAAAGGATAAAAGCCCACAAAGGTGTGATAACGAGTCCTAAAATATTAGAAAGCGAAGCCGATATGATAGCAGCTGGGATATTACCACCAGCAATAGCCGTGAAGGCGATTGACGATTGTATTGTGGAAGGAAGAATACAAAGATAGAGAAAACCCGTGTAAAGAGGAGATTCTTTTAAAACTGGCACCGCGAGTCCGATGCAGAAACCTATAAATGGAAATATAATAAAAGTTGTCGCAAAAACCATTATATGCAAACGCCAGTGTAACGTGCTGGATATTACAGCTTGCCGTGATAACTTAGCTCCGTGTAAGAAAAATAGCAATCCTACCATGAGTTTTGTTGCTACAGAAAACCATACTTCCAGCGCTCCAGAAATAGGTACTATACTTGCAATAGCAATAGCCAAGATAAGAAAGCATAAAAACTTATCGGGTAAAAATTTTATAATCATAGCTTAATGGCTAGCCCCTTCATAGCGCAAACCAAACTCATATCAAAGCTTTCGAAAAACATCGGCTTATTCTGCATCGGGTGGGATACCTTTAGATAGAGCGCGAGCAATAACGCTACATACCATGAGCTGTATTTGGTAAAAAAACATCACTGGTATAATAATTGTACCGATGGTATCTATGCCAGAAAACAAAATGTTTGCCATAGATACGCCACCGCCAAGGCTTTTTTTTGAACCGCAAAAAGTAATGGCAATACGATCTGATCGGTTAAAACGCAAAAGCTTTGCGCCCCACCAATTCAGTGTTACGATAAGAGCAAGAAGACCAATGTCCACAAAAATAACTATGCTAAGGTCATGCCAGCTGATCTGCCGCCAGAGACCTCCATTCATTGCTTGGCAAAATGATAGATAAACCACCATTATTATTGCGATAAGGTTAATAGAGGCTGTCCAAGATTGGTGCTTTTTGATAAAGCCACCGACGCGCCTTTGCATAATTTGACCTATCAAAAAGGGTAAAAAAAGCTGAAAAAATATAGACTTTATCGTCCCTGTCGACAAAAAAGTAGAACCTTGAGCGGTATTGAAAAGGATAAAAACCCACAAAGGTGTGATAACAAGCCCTAAAAGATTGGAGATAGAAGCAGATACAATAGCAGCAGGAACGTTACCACCTGCAATTGAGGTAAAGGCGCTTGATGATTGTATGGTTGAAGGCAGGACACAAAGATAGAGAATGCCCATATAAAATGGAGACTCTTTTAAATTTGGTATTGCCAGTCCGATAAAAATACCGAAAAGCGGGAATATAATAAAGGTCACTATAAAAACTACTGTATGTAAGCGCCAATGCAACATGCCGGCTACTACGGCTTGTCTTGGCAACTTTGCTCCCTGAAAAAAAAACAATAATGCTATCATAAGTTTTGTTGCTAAAGAAAACCATACTTCCAGCGCTCCAGAAATAGGAGCAATACTTGCAGCAATAACAGCGAGAATAAGAAAGCACAAAAGCTTATCTGGCAAAAATTTTATAATCATAAATGAACCTTATGCTAAAAATTTACTTCTAAACAAGATAGCGCTGATAATTATGGTGTAATACGGGCTCCAAACCAGATGCTGGCTTTGACCGCTAGGTGAATGACACCAACAAAAGTCGTTAATCAACTTACTTTTTCCTATATTTTTTGGTTGTACAAATATTGGAATTGGTCTTTTCCAACTTTTGTTATTTCTACACACAAATATATATTCCCTTCCTCGTCGTTTTTCTGTGATAGAATTGCGCTATTTTTATAAAGCCAATTTAAAAGAGGCATCTCATGAGGCGTTAACTTTATTTTTAGGGTAGATATTTTCCCAGAGAGGCGCTCTTCTATCGCCTGCAATAAAGGCTTAAGATCTGTATCTTTTGTAGCCGACATAAGCGTTGGCGATGGCGTTATCAGCGCAGCAGAGCGCTCTAACATAGCGAGGGTTTCCTGATCTAAGAGATCGACCTTATTCCACACTTCAATCAGGCGAGTCGGGTCGTCAACCGTGATGCCCAATCGTGATAAAATAGCTGTAACATCTTGAGCATGAGCCACGTGATCAGAGTCAGCCATATCGCGGACATGAATAATCAGATCAGCTTCAACGACTTCTTCAAGAGTGGCACGAAAAGCAGCAATTAAATGGGTGGGAAGATTTGAAATAAACCCCACTGTATCGGATAAGATGACCGTTTGTCCATGAGGAAGAATGATTTTGCGTAATGTTGGGTCAAGAGTAGCAAAAAGCATATCTTTGGCCAAAACTGATGCTCCGCTTAACGCGTTAAATAAAGTTGATTTACCTGCATTGGTATAGCCTACGAGAGCTACAACCGGATGGGGAACTTTTTTGCGCTTGGCGCGGTGGAGGTAACGAGTTTTAACAACTGTTTTTAATTCGCGCTTTATACGCAAGATTTTTTCTTCTAAAATACGCCGGTCGGCTTCAATTTGTGTCTCTCCTGGACCCCCTAAAAAACTGCCCCCGCTACGCTGTCGTTCAAGGTGGGTCCAACTACGGACAAGCCGCCCTTTCTGATACGTGAGATGAGCCAATTCAACCTGTAAAACACCTTCTTTTGTTCGCGCCCGCTCTCCAAAAATTTCTAAAATCAAAGCCGTACGATCAATTACCTTTACCCCCCACGCCTTTTCAAGGTTTCGCTGCTGCACAGGAGTAAGAGAAGAATCAATAATCGCAAGATCGGCATATTGATCTTTAATCACCAAATCCAACCCCTCCACCTTACCTTTACCTAGAAGCGTAGCAGGACGCGGCTCAGAAACAAAAACAATCTCTGAATAAACAACTTCCAAATGAATAGCTCTAGCGAGCCCAAGCGCTTCTTCTAAACGCGCCTCATCGTTACGCGGAACAAAATTTTCTGCTCCTTCTCGTTTTGATAAGCGTTCAGAAAAAGTGGGGATAATAAGAATCGTTTTCGAGGTTATGATTTTTCTCTGTATGGGCTAATGGGGAATGGAAAGGATGTAATAACTAAGTCTATTCAGCTTCTTCTCCGGTTAGTTTCGGTAGAGGCTGACTAGGCATAATGGTGGATATTGCATGCTTATAAACTAATTGAGAATGGCCATCGCGTCTTAAAAGAACGCAAAAATTGTCAAAGGATGTAACAACCCCCGTCAATTTGACACCATTAACAAGAAAAATAGTTAAAGGACTTCTTTGTTTACGGACGGCATTCAAAAAGAGATCCTGGATAGGTGGGATGCGTTCTGCCATTGCTTTACCTTTATCTAATATGAAGCGCATAGGTAGCTTTACATATCAAGTAAGTGCTTTGTCAACGTATCTTAAGACTGTTGTCTATGAAATTATGTCTTATAAAGCGGCGCTGTCAGCCAATTTAGCTAAATTAGTCATCAAGGCAGCGGCGCCATTCAAACGCTGCTCAGGTTCTGGCCAATCGCGTATAAAAGCAATGCTTTGATCTGGACGGATCTTAGCCATTGACCCCTGCTCGGCAAGCCAGTGCAAAAGACCAGTGCTATTAGCAAATTTATTGTCGCGAAATTGAATGACCACAGCTTTAGGTCCTGCGTCTAGCTTTTCTACATTAGATTTTTTGCATAGTGCTTTGATATAAATAACTTTTAACAGGTTTTTTATCTCAGATGGTAATGGGCCAAAGCGATCAACTAGCTCAGCTCCAAAGGCGTCAATCTCAGAAAAAGTCTCAAGTGTACTTAAACGACGGTAAAGCCCCATACGCAAAGGTAAATCTGGTATATAAGTTTCAGGGATCATTACCACACTCGCTACCGAAATTTGCGGCGACCAATGGCCATCATCAGCTTCAAGCATACCCCGGCGTTCAGCTACAGCCTCCTCAAGCATTTGCTGATAAAGAGAAAAACCTACTTCCTTAATATGACCTGACTGTTCTTCACCTAAAAAATTACCTGCTCCTCTTATATCCATATCATGGCTAGCTAATTGAAAACCAGCGCCAAGCGTATCAAGCGATTGCATAACTTTCAAACGCCGATCAGCAACTCGATTTAAGATTCTATTTGCTGGTAGAGTAAAAAGGGCATAAGCCCGCTGTTTAGAACGACCCACGCGGCCACGCAGCTGGTAAAGTGCCGCTAAACCAAACATATCAGCACGATGAATGATCATTGTATTAGCGGTAGGTATATCAAGACCCGATTCGACAATAGTGGTCGATAATAAAACATCATATTTGCCTTCATAAAAAGCATTCATGATATCATCAAGTTGGGTAGGGAGCATTTTCCCATGAGCGGTAGCAACCTTTAACTCTGGCACTTCAGTAGCAAGAAATTCGCCAATTTCACTCAAGTCAGAAATACGTGGGCATACATAGAAGCTTTGTCCACCGCGGTAATGTTCGCGCAAAAGAGTTTCTCGCACAACTAGCGGATCAAAAGGCGCAATAAAAGTACGCACCGCCATGCGATCAACAGGTGGGGTCGTTATAAGCGACAATTCACGCACCCCTGTCAGTGCTAATTGTAAAGTTCGCGGGATAGGCGTTGCAGAAAGTGTCAGCACATGGACATCACTTTTTAATTCTTTGAGCCGCTCTTTATGTTTAACGCCAAAATGCTGTTCTTCATCAATGATCAACAAACCCAGTCGAGCGAACTGAACGGAATTTGTTAGTAAAGCATGCGTGCCAATCACAATATCAAGCGTTCCATCCGCCACCCCTTCTTTAGTGGCATTAAGCGTAGCTGCATTTACAAGGCGTGAAGCTTGTCCTATTTTAACGGGTAAGCCTTGGAAACGAGCACTAAAAGTTTTATAATGTTGACGGGCTAACAGAGTAGTGGGAACAACCACTGCGACTTGGTAACCAGAAAAAGCGGCCACAAAAGCGGCTCTTATTGCCACCTCAGTCTTACCAAACCCTACATCGCCACAAATCAAACGATCCATAGGCTTACCGGCAGCAAGGTCTTCAAGTACGCTATCAATTGCTCTTAACTGATCCTCGGTTTCTTCATAAGGAAAGCGAGCAATAAATTCATCATAAGACCCCGCTGGCGGGATTAACCTAGGGGCGGTAAGCATAGCACGTTCAGCGGCGATATGGATCAATTGACCAGCAATTTCAAGAAGGCGCTTTTTAAGCTTAGCTTTTCTCGCTTGCCAAGCCACACCCCCCAGTTTATCCAATGCAACGCCCGCGCCTTCCGCTCCATAACGCGAGAGAAGCTCGATATTTTCTACCGGCAGAAACAAACGGTCATCGCCGGCATAGTGGAGCTCAAGGCAATCGCGCACAATCCCTACTGCGGAAATGGTTTTTAGCCCCACAAAGCGGCCAATACCATGATTAATATGCACAACGATATCACCTGCATTCAGGCTATTAATTTCAGAAATAAAATCCGCATCTCTTTTGCGCTGTTTAGACCTTCGAATCAGACGATCGCCTAAAATATCCTGCTCAGCGATAATGCTCAGGTCGCTGGTTTCAAATCCATGTTCAATATTAAGCACTGCAGCAGATATTCGATCGCGTGGGGTAGCTTTGACCGTTTGCAAATTTTTCGCAAGGCTAAATTTTTTCAGTCCATGATCTTCAAGAACTTGTAGTAGGCGCTCCAAGGATCCTTCACTCCAGCCCGCCAGAAGAAGCTTTTTCCCTTTTGCACGCAATTGATCCAGATAATCCACCACGCTTGAAAAGACGTTTGTATCTTCCATTTGCCGTTCGATAGAAAAATTTCGTGTTTTCGTGATACCAGTTGCAACAATAAGTTGGCCTTCACGTTCAGGCGCGGTAAAAGGAGTGAAATCTATCCATACAGGCGCTTTATAAGATTCTTCCAAGATAATATCTGGTTTAAAATAAAGACAGTCAGGAGGTAAAGGATGGTAGGTTCCGACACTGGTCTTTAAGTTTTTTTGCTCGCTTCGTGCATCATAATAATCAACGATTAATTTATATCGTTCATTTAAAGATTCTACTACTAAGTGCTCAAAAACTATATTCGCGGGGCCAGTGTGATCAAAAAAACTAGCCATATCTTCATAAAAACACGGCAACCAGTGTTCCAGTCCTGCAAATCGCCGCCCTTCAGAAATGGCTTCGTATAACGTATCTTCGCTCTTAGCTGCACCAAAGTTTTTGATATATTGTCGACGAAATTGACTGATATGCGCGGGTGTTAAGGTCACCTCGCTCATAGGTTGAAGCACTAAATTCTCTCGCTGACCTAAAGTTCTCTGGCTTACAGGATCAAAATCGCGGATACTTTCCAAGTTATTCCCGAAAAAATCAAGCCGCAAGGGCGTTTTGTCACCAGGGATAAAAAGATCAATAAGGCCGCCGCGTATCGCAAACTCTCCCACATCGCGAACCGTAGCAACACGCTCAAAACCATTACGTTCTAAATAATGCGCTACGGCTTCCATTTTAAGAGGATGTCCGACTTTAGCGGCAATGATCTCCTCTGATATGGCCGATAGAGGCGGCATTTTTTGAATTAGAGCGTTAGCAGTAGTGAGAATAAGCGCCCCGTGGGGCGCTTTACGTAAATGCGATAAGGCAGCAAAGGTGGCCATTCTCTGGGCTGATATCGCCGGGCTAGGGGATACACGATCATAGGGCAAGCAATCCCATGCGGGAAATTGTAATAAAGGCAACTGAGGAGCGACAAAACTCAAAACTTGTTGTAAATCGCTAATCTTTTGGCCATCGCGCATTACATAAATAAGTGGTTTATCAGAGGCGATCTCGGCTTGTAATTTTGCTAAAGCAAAACCTTCAAATCCATCCACCACCCCACTCAAAGTAAAACGTTTCATCTCTCCTTTAGAAGAGGGCAGCATTTTTTTAAATAAAAACAGGGGATCAGGCGCGCGTAACATAGGTGTGCTTATAAATAGGAAGGCTGATGGGTTGCAAGCAAAGCGTGGAAAATCGGCGTATTAATATCGTGTGGCGGCGTATCCTCTCCCATAAGCCATGCTAAAAGATCACGATCTTCAAACGACATAATATATTCAAGTTCATCCAATTCTGTCACATTTAGCATTTGAATATGGGTATCAACATATCGTCCAAGGATAAGATCCATTTCACGTATACCACGGTGCCAAGCCCGAAAGATAAGGCGACGACGGCGTGTATCTAAAGATGCTGTATCTATAAGAGATTCTGTCATACTCTTTCCTATCCGTGCGCAAGGCCTTGGACAAAGCCTCCCTTTAGGCAAGATTTATAGAGCGGCGCCCTCATAATTTCAATCAGAATTAGAGCATACTTAGCGAAGTTCGATAATTTTGCCGCCGTCCAATGTAATACGCCGATCCATCCGCTTAGCTAAGCTGTGATTATGGGTGGCAATTAAAGCGGCGAGACCCGCTTGTTTAACCAAAGCTGATAGAGCCTCAAATACATAGGTAGACGTTGTAGGGTCAAGATTGCCCGTAGGTTCATCCGCAAGTAGCACCGAAGGTGCATTGGCAACTGCACGGGCAATTGCCACGCGCTGTTGCTCTCCACCTGACATTTCCGCGGGGCGGTGTAGAGCCCGATGTGCTATACGCAAATAGGTAAGTAATTTAAAAGCCCGCTCTTTTGCTATTACTTTTTTGAGCCCTGCAATCATTTGTGGCATCATGACATTTTCAAGCGCACTGAATTCTGGCAAAAGGTGATGAAATTGGTAAACAAAGCCAATGTCCTTGCAACGAATAGCGGTGCGCTCATTATCAGAGCGAGAGGCACAAGAAACACCATGTAAGAATACATCGCCACTGGTGGGCCGTTCTAAGAGGCCAGCAATATGTAAAAGCGTTGATTTCCCTGCTCCTGAGGGCGCGATTAGAGCCACCATTTCACCGCGGTGCAGGGTGAAATTGGTTTGATCAAGCACAATAAGCTCTGTACCACTGTCCCAAAATCTTTTTCCAATATCGGCAAGGCGCAATACTTCTTGCATCATTCATACCTCAGCGCTTGAACAGGGTCGAGCTTAGCCGCCCTCCAAGCAGGAATAAGCGTAGCAAGGAATGAAAGGGAAAGTGCCATCAAAACCACCATCAAAGTTTGATTCCAATCAAGCTCGGCAGGTAGTTTCGAGAGAAGATAAAGCTGTGGATTGAATACATCAACACCAAACAACCACGAAAAGAATTTTTGGATATGTTCAATATTTAAACAAGTTATAATACCAAGGATAAGGCCAAAGCCAGTGCCAATCAATCCTATCACCATTCCCGACATCATAAAAATTCGCATAATGGCCCACCGCTTTGCACCCATAGTACGCAAAATTGCAATATCATGAGTCTTATCTTTAACAAGCATAATCAACCCCGAAATAATATTGAGGGCCGCTACGAGAATAATTAGAGATAAGATTAAAAACATAACATTGCGTTCAATTTCTAGCGCTGAGAAAAAAGCTTGGTTGCGCATCCTCCAATCAATCATATAGACAGGCCTACCAATGATCTTTTCAAGCAGCGGTTTCATAACGTCTATCTCATCGGGGTTATTTAAAAATACTTCTAGCGATTGTACCTTTCCTCCTAAATTAAAAAAGGCTTGAGCCTCTTTTAACGGCATAAAAAGTAAAATAGAATCATATTCGGACATACCGATTGAGAAAATCGCCTTAACCTGATAGGCTTTGGCTCGTGGATTAACGCCAAAGGGGGTAACATCCCCTTCAGGCGCAATAATTCGCAAATAATCCCCTACTTCTAGGCCTAATTTTTGCGCTATACCAGCCCCGATAGCGATACCGGCTTGGGTGTCAAAGTCCACAAGACTACCAACTTTGATATTAGATGAAACGCTTGTAAGTTTTGTAAGATCCTCAAGCCGCATACCACGCACAAGAACCCCCGTCCCCACGCCCGTCTTGCCTTGTGCTAAGGCTTGACCCTCCACAACGGGGAGAACAAATTTTACCCCACTCACCTTATCAAGGTGCGGAATCAACGTTTTGTAATCACTGAAGTCCCCCTCGCCTGCTTGGATGATTAAATGGCCATTCACTCCGAGGATTCTATCTAATAATTCAGTACGAAATCCATTCATAACTGCCATAACTACGATAAGCGCAAAAACCCCTAGCATGATCCCTATGAGCGAAATAATAGAGACCACAGATGTAAACATTTGCTTACGATTGGGTACCATATAACGCAAGGCAATCATCCATTCATAAGATGCCCATTTTTTGCGCGGTAAAGAAGCCTGTCTCATCCTTTTTACTTTATGCTGTGGCGATAAATTGGTTTATCGCACTCTCAAGGTTTACCACTTGGATGGCACCAGTTTTGCGGTCTTTGATTTCCACTTCGCCGCGCACCGCGCCTTTAGGACCAATAATTATCTGAGTAGGCAAGCCAATGAGATCCATGGTAGCGAATTTCGATCCAGCTCGTTCACCTGTATCGTCAAGAAGCGGGGCAAAACCAGCGCGAGTTAAACGCTCATAAAGCGTCTCACTCATATTATCAGAAGACGCCTCACCTGGCTTAATATTAATAATGCCTACATCATAGGGAGCGATAGATCTTGGCCAAATAATTCCCGCATCATCATGAGAGGATTCAATTACCGCAGCAGCTAAACGTGAAGGACCGATTCCATAAGACCCCATAGAAACAGGATGCTCAATCCCATCAGGCCCCATAATGGTAGCGCCCATCGGCTCGGAATATTTAGTCCCAAAGTGAAAAATGTGCCCTACTTCAATACCGCGCGCTACCAATTGCTCCTGAGCTTTAACATTAGCCCATTCATCTTTATTGTGCATTTCTTCGGTGGCCGCATAGGGGGCTGTCCATTTTTTAACAATGCTTTCCATAAGAGCCGAATCTCCAAAATCCACATCACTTGCTGGCGTAGGAAGGCTAAGAAATTTTTTATCGCAAAAAACTTCACTTTCCCCCGTTGCGGCAAGAACAATAAATTCATGACTCAGCTTACCACCAATAGGGCCTGTGTCAGCACGCATAGGAATGGCTTTGATTCCACAGCGCGTAAATGTGCGCAAATAAGAAACAAAGACCCGATTATAGGCTTTTTTTGCTGCGTCAAAATCGAGATCAAAAGAATAGCCATCTTTCATGAGGAATTCACGTGAACGCATCATTCCAAAGCGGGGGCGAATTTCATCCCTAAATTTCCATTGTATATGATAGAGATTAAGTGGTAGATCTCTATAAGAGCGTACATGAGACCGAAAAATATCAGTGACCATTTCTTCATTCGTAGGACCATAGACGAGTTCACGCTCGTGACGATCTTTTAAGCGAAGCATTTCTTGCCCATAACTATCGTAGCGATTGCTTTCGCGCCATAAATCGGCTGATTGCAGAGTGGGCATTAGAATTTCATGTGCACCAGCACGGTTTTGCTCTTCCCGTATAATAGTACAAATTTTATCCAACACACGCTTACCAAGTGGAAGCCAAGAATAAATACCTGCACTTTGCTGGCGTATCATTCCCGCTCGCAGCATAAGGCGGTGTGAAACAATTTCTGCTTCTTTAGGATTTTCTTTTAAAATGGGAAGAAAATAACGGGAAAGACGCATTTATTTATCCTTATAGAGCCGAATCAAGATACTATCGTTATAAACACAAAGGCATCCCCCTTCAAGAAGAGAGGCGCCCAACCAAGGGCAGTGTATTGTCTAAATCAAACAGATCACGTGTTGCTTAAATCACACCATAGGCCCAGAAAATCAAAGCTACTTAGCTACCTATTCACGTATTAATCTAATAGGGATGCACTGCTATTAAAAGAAATTTATAATAGTGATGGACATTTTAAAATATTTTTATTAGTGACAAAAAAATAAATGGGCGTATTATTAGAGCAATTAACTATATATACGCGGAGTATGTGGGAGGATATGGTTGGAGCGCGTATATCGCTGCCGCCTCTTTGAGGAGAAACCACGCGTACACTTCAAAGCAAGGCGTCAGCCTTGCTTTTTTTTGTTTAAAATTAACAGCAACGCCCTCCTCCTTTACCGCCATAACGCGCATTCTGTCTTTCTTTAAAGAAAGTTTCATAATTCATAGGCTCTTGGTCGGGATGGGTTAAGCGCATGTGCTGAACATAGGTATCATAATCTGGTAGCCCCACCATTAATTTGGCTGCTTGTCCGAGATATTTTCCTAATCGACATACATATTTCCACATAAAATCTCCCTTTATATCTAAATATAAATTTGTGCGGAGGATGATGCCCCCCCCCGCTACATTTAATGGTTTATTCAGCAGAAACTAGGAAAGGCTTGTAAGGCGTTTCTTTTGTGCTAGGCTCGCTGTTTTTCAATGCCGTAAAGGCTGTTTTAATTGCAATTAACGTAAGTAAAACAACCACTAACATAAAGAAAATAGTCAAAAAGCCGTTAAGACGGTTGCCAAAAGCTATTTGAGCGTTTTGAGCGTTTTGAGCGGCAACAAAAAAACTGAGTTTTGCATCAAATACTTTTTGCCAGCCAGCTATTAAGGTGCAAAATAAAAGCCATGTGGCCGGCAAGATAGCTACCCAGGCATAGCGCTCTCGCTTCATTTTGAAGAGGACAACTGCGCACAAAAGAAGCGCCATAGCTGCTAGCATTTGGTTAGCTATCCCAAAGAGAGGCCAAAGCGAATAAATCCCTCCATTAGGATCAATTGCTCCCTGATAAACAAAATAACCCCAAAACAAAACCACCAAACCCGTAGCCAAAAAATTGGCAAAAAGATTGTCTGTTTTGTGTAAAGCAGGGTGAATCATACCCAATAAATCTTGCAACATGAAACGCGCTGAACGGGTACCAGCGTCCACCGCTGTGAGAATAAATAAAGCTTCAAATAAAATGGCAAAATGGTACCAAAAAGACATATTCAACCAGCCACCCAAAGCATGATGCAGGATGTGTGCCATACCTATCGCTAATGTAGGCGCGCCGCCTGATTTACCAATAATAGAATTTTCACCCACATCATGAGCGATAGAGTGCAGAATTTCTGGTGTAATGTGAAAGCCCCAACCATTTACCACCGTTGCCGCTGACTGTACTATATCGGCGGTTCCTGCTGGCGCTAAAACAGCCAAAGAAGAATTCATGGCAAAATAGACCCCAGGATTAATTACACAGGCAGCGATCAAAGCCATAACAGCTACAAATGATTCCATCAACATACCACCATAGCCTATAAAACAAGCTTCTCGTTCATTGCTCAACATTTTTGGCGTGGTGCCCGATGCAATGAGGCCATGAAAACCAGATACAGCCCCACAGGCAATGGTAATGAATAAAAAGGGAAAAAGGCCCCCACCCCAAACGGGACCAGTACCATTGATATATTCAGTCAAAGCCGGCATTTCCAAGCTGGGACGTAAGATTACAATGCCAATAGCAAGACCAATAATTGTACCTATTTTTAAAAAGGTTGATAAATAATCTCGAGGTGCCAACAACAACCATACAGGCAAGACAGCCGCAATAAAACCATAAACTACAATAAGGAATGTAAGTGTTGTGGCTTTAAAGTCAAACCAAGATGCATAAGCGCTCTCCTTAATCCAACTCCCGCTAGCGACAGCAAAAATTAACAAAGCAATTCCGACAACTGAAACTTCCCCAATACGCCCAGGGCGGATATAACGCAGATAGACGCCCATAAATACAGCTAAAGGTATGGTAAAAGCTACTGTATAAGTGCCCCAAGGGCTACCTGCTAAAGCCTTAACAACGACCATAGCCAAAACGCCTAGAATGATAATCATAATCATAAAACAGGCAATTAACGCTGCCACGCCGGCAATAGAACCCATTTCTTCGCGTACTAATTCCCCCAGCGAGCGCCCATCTCTACGGGTTGAAATGAATAAAATCATAAAGTCTTGCACCGCGCCGGCCAAAACACAACCAGCCAAAATCCACAACATACCAGGCAAATAACCCATTTGGGCCGCCAAAACAGGCCCAACTAAAGGGCCTGCTCCAGCAATAGCCGCAAAATGATGACCAAAGAGAATATTTTTATCGGTAGGCACGTAATCCAACCCATCGTTACGGCGATAAGCTGGCGTCATACGCGTCGGATCAGCCCCCAAAACTCTATTAGAGATAAAGAGCCCATAAAGTCGATAAGCGATTAAATAAACACAGATAGCTGCAATTAGAATCCATGCTGCGTTAACCGCTTCACCCCTATTGAGGGCAATGTAACCAAGGGAAAAAGCGCCTAAAATAGCGAGGATAGCAAGCAAGCTGTATTGGACTGCTGTTATAGGTTTCTGCGTTCTAGTCATAAAAATTGACTCCTCCATGCATATAGGGGCGACCCCTTTCACTCCACTTTTTCTGTATTATAATTCAAGATCAGAATAATGAATACCCTTATCTATACGCTGTCTTTAATAGAGGTTAAAGAATTTCTTATGCTGGCGCAGACCTTGCAATAAAAATGTTTCGCCTCTTGTTCATCCAATATTATGACTTGCGCAAGATAGGGTGAGCTTGTTGCCGCCGTATGGCCATAAACAATTGTCCAAACAACCACCATAGCGCTTTTATATTACGCTTTAGATTGAGAAGAGGAGGATATGAAGAGCTGATGCATATCTTGATTGATCTTACTACTGCTTTATCAAATTTTGGAGCCAGCGCAGAGAAAATAGTTGCCGCGGTTCATGCTGTTTGCAACTACGAAGAAAAGGTACGAGAAGCAAAACAAAAACCGTTATGCACGTTATACTAAAAACGTAACGAGCGTAACACAAAATTGGACGAAAAAGTGCGCTTAAAATATTTATCTCCGTACACTAAACACTCGCTTGAGCCTATATCTTACTAGTCTTGTCGTTATCAGCGCACTAGGCCACCTGATCGCGACTGGATTACAACCTGCAGCCTTTTTGAACCAAAAACGCTGGTTTGATCAACCTCACCAACACAAGAGCACAATCATGTCATAACTTATGCAAATTAGCGGCAACGCGGGCAGCAAATTCGAGAGCAACTGCTGCACAACCGAAAGCCATTTTTTGTTGGAGTAATGACAAGATGGCCGATAATGCTAAATTAGGCAAGGTTGAGCGTTGGCAATTAGAGCTTGGAGAAAATACGATTATCCATCTTCTCGCACATTTAGTCCATAACGGCTTAGTTGTCATGCGCGATAGTATCAATTGTTGGCGTATAGCACCGAAAAATGGCCATTCTGCTTGCGGTATTGATTTGCGTGTTTTAGTGCATCGTTATGATGAGTTAACGGAAATGATCAAAAAGAAGAATGCTTATTGGATCGTTTTAATCTTAAAAAAGATACACAAAAGTATGAGAAAAAATACACAAAATCAGAATATTCAAACAAAAATAAGGGATCTCTTGAAAAACTTGAATCAAATAATCAAGATTTCTGCGCAACCACCACTCAAAATAGAGCCAAATGGCGCTAGCACTTTAACAATTATGTCTAAAATAAGGGCGCCACGAGGTAAAATGCCCACAAGAAGGGCTTTATTATCCAAACAATAATCGTAGCGCAAATAGCCCACTTGCTGGGTGGTGTTTTCGCGCCCTTGTAAAGGGTTTGGCAGTTCGGACATGTTAAACCTCTTCGGCAAAAGTTGAAATGACAATCGTGCCAAAATCTTGGGGCGTTATTTGCGCGTCGTCTCCAAGATTTGGCAATTGAAACCGCGTTTTCTTGATACCAAGAATGCTTTTGGCGGCCACGCCCAATTCACGATTATAGTCAAAGGGCTGTTCCACGATAGAATAGGTGGTGTTGCCTTGGTTTTTACCCACAGCAAAAACAGCACTTTGCGCCCCAAGCAAAACCCCTCGTCGCACGTTAGGAATGGGCTTGCCAGTCTTAGAATTAACACCAGTGGTTACAAATTCGCTTTCGCGCAAAACCACGCCATTATACATGCCAAGCGATCCGTCAAAGATAGGGTTCTTAGCGCGTGAGCCATTGTAGACGGCTTTGGTAATGTCCAGCCATTGGCCTTGATCGGTATTGGTACGCAACTGGGTTACTTGAGTTGGGTGTAGATAAAGCACATAAACCCGATCACCCCCCACAATAACGGGGCGAATCTTGGGATTGGCCAATTTTGCGCGTTGCACAGCTTTATCCACCATTTTTAAATCAAATGTATCGGCCGGCGTAATGGATTCTTCGGCTGGCTTACCACCAGCAATAAAATGCCGCAGAGATGAAGGCGCTTGCGGCGTATTAAACCCCCAAAACACTGGCGACAAATATTGTTTCATCCCGCCGACAATGGCTTCTGTTGCTGTGTAACCACACACTTGTAAGAAAAACATCAAGGATAGACGTGTTGAATACCAATCAACAAGCCCGTTGCGCGCCTCAGAGCGCATATCAAACATAATGCGTTGTTGGTCAATGGTGCCTTTCTCTTTCACGCGCACCGCGTGATTAAGCTCATTGATAAAAAGCGTGTCAGAAAGGGTATTGAGCGCTTCTTCATTGCCTTCCAAAACTTGATGTTCACTCACACCAGTGCCGCGCAATTGCATGCGCAGCCCAACGGTCACGCTATCACCAGCACTTTTTTGCATGTTATCCATTACTTGGATAATGTTATTATCGCCCTTGCCCATCAGTTTGCTGATATCAAGAGCTTTATTTGTCTTAACAAAAAGGCTTTTCGCCCAAGTTTTTACCGCCAATGGGTGATTTATACCATAAGTGGTTACTGCCATCTGATCAATCCTTACATTCTGCTCAGTAATTCGTCGTAGTAGTCTTGGTTTTTCGCGTCTTTATTGATCCAGCCTTGGAAGGCTTGGTCGGACATATTGGCAATGTCTTCTAAAGATAAAGCGGCGGATACAGTCCCCCCGCCCGATGCGCTTAACGTACGGGAAGCATTGAGCTTTTCTTCCAACTGTCCAAGCTTTTGTGAGGGTGCATCGCTGGGTACATAGCCTGATGCTTTGGCTAGGTCATAAAGCGCCTTTGCTGGATCAATTCTCTGTTGCCTACAGGCATGCAAGATAGTTAGCGTATCTTGTCCAATGGCTTGGGTGATTTCTTGCTCTGATAGAGGGATCGGTCTTGTTGCGCCCAATACTTTAAGCTGATTAGCGCGGGTGGTTGTCAAAAAGTCAATGGCTTGCAAAATGTCAGGCTGTGTTGTTTTTGCCGCGGCAATGGAGTGGTTTAAGTCTTCAATAGCAGCATTATTTTGAGCGATAATTTCGGCTTCTTGGCGCTGTTGCTCAATCGTGCTTTTAAGCGCGTGGTAGTTTTGCTCTAGCCGCTCTAAATAACCCAAAAAATCCTCTTCAGGCGTTGGTTCGCCTTTTGGCTCTTCTTTTGGTTGAAGGAGCTTTGCCCGCTCTTCCAAGCGAATGGCATGTTCGCGCAAGCGCTGGTTTTCCTGCTCTATAAGCGCAGCGCGCTCGCGCTCTCTATCCAGCACCTCTGCTGCAATGGGCGGGGCATTTTGCGCCTCTTGCGCTTCTTGTGTCTCTTGTGCCTGTTCGCTTGGCGCTTCTGGCGCGGGGCGCTCTTCGTCTTGCGCGTCGCCTTCGCCCAAAATCAACAGCTCTTCTTCTGTAAAGTCTTCATCCATATAGGGTCTCCTTAGACTGAATCGTTCAAGGCGCGCCAATGCTCTGCCATAAGATCATTGGCATAATGACGCTCCTCCATTTGCTGGGCTTTTAGCGCTATTTCTTGGTTAGAAAGCGCCATTTTAGCTTGTATGTCTTGCATCTTTTGCGCGGCCTTTATTTGCTCAAGAGAGACCTTTGTTTGCGCAATCTGTTGGTCAATAGCCGCTTTTTGCATTTCTGCTTGGGCTTTGGCGCCCACGGCTTGTAGCTGCAATTGCTGCGCCCGTTCGCGCGGGTCGCCCTGTTGAAGTTCTGTTGCTTTTTGTTGCTCTTGGCTTTGCATTTGTTCGCGCACTTTGCCTTGCACACGGTCAAGTAAAGAGGCTGGTAAGGGCGAATAGCGTAGCAATTCAAATAAGAGATCAGGCGTTAATTGCTCTTGGATCAGCGGCATTAATTGCATGATCAAAGCAAAAGTGCGCTCTTTCTCATTAGGGCTTGTCGGCGCGTCATCGACAATAATGTCATATTCAACCGAAGTGACATCCTGCTTCATCAAAGGCACATACTGCGCTTTATCTTGGCCAGCAATTTTCACCAAACGGCCATCGGCCATATAGTTTTGAATCAAATGGAGGATTAGCTTGCCTTGGCGTTGGCGATAAAGGCGCAAAGCGTCAAATAATCCTGCCAAAAGATTTAAGCTAGATTGGCGGCGCTGGGCTTCTAAGACGCCGGCTTGGTTAACTTCGCGCGTTCCAATAAATTCGGGGGAAAGCCCCGTCACTTGCGTGATTGCCTCCTTGGCTTCTTCAAACAAACGAAAGAACCCCGCAGGGAATTGCGCCGCTGGTTTTGGCTGAATGCGTCCTCCCGTCAAGGCGCCAGAGCTTGTCCACGTAATCATATCGGCACGGGCAAGGCTTTCCGCGGCTAGGCTATCATCATCAAAAGCGCCCCGCTCAGCCATAATGCCGCCCTTGGATTGGCTGTTAAGCAAATACATAACTTGGCTAAAATATTTGTTTGCCCAGCGTTGGGGGTCTTTCGTTGGGGCGACAATGCCATAATAGCGCTTATTGACCTTATCAAAATAGCCAGTAATGCATTCCCAGCCCAGTTGCCCATGGGGGGTCATGGGTTGGTCAATAGGCGCTAATAATCTTTTACCCAAAAAGGCGCGTTTTACCGTTTTGCGGGTCAATCTCACGCCGTGAATTTGCGGCATGTGTTGCTTTAATTGGCGGAATTCTTGCTCGCTAATATCACGTATTTGCCCGCTTTGGGGATCTGTGACCTTGTAATAAGGCTCGTGTTCAAACCAGCGGCATTCAAGGATAGTGACCTCTTTTGGCGTACTACTATCAATGTTGCTAAAATTTACGCTATCATCCAAAGCATTTATATTGGCGTCAAGGTCAGCATCCAATGCATGAGGAAACAGCGCGCGCGCCTCCTCAATGGTCTTTTTGTCTACATAAAAAAGGCGCGTAGCATCAGCAAGGTTTGGTTTCACACAAGTGCTCGGCCACACCATTTTCATAGGGTCAAGGCGGGCAACGACGGGGTCGCCATCAGGATTATTTTCGTAATCAAGGCGCGTGTCCGTCCAGCCCATGCCGCAAATTACCGTATCTTGGAAGGCATCACTATCGGCATATTCAGCCAAAGCCTCTTGCCGAAACCATTCAGCCGCACCTGTCAAAAGCTCATTAGCAAGAGCCGCGCCCTCTTGACGGGGGAATAAATTGCACCTCACGGCGATTGTTGCGCTCTGCACCCACCACAGCATTAACAAGCGGGGCAATGCGGTTAAACGTCATGGTCGGGCGCTTTTGCAGTCTTAAACTGGTGCTATCTTCATCGCTCCATTGTTTACCATTATAAAAATCATAGTCTTCCTTGGCGCATTTACGCCATTGTTCCACATGCTTAATATCGGCTTGAAACCAGCGCATAAGACGACGATAATCGTCATCGGGCGCAAGGCTTTCATCATGAGAAACATCATCCATCATTGCGCCATCCATGAGCTATTATAAGTGTCTATCTCGCTATAAGCGGGACGCTTTGGGCGCTGATAAGGCTCTTCATAAGCAATACACATCAAGCCAAAGGCATCGGCAGCATGGCTTGCCCAATCATGGGCGGGACCAAGACCAATATTGCGAAACTCATCGCGTTTTTCGTGGTACCAGCTAAGCGCCTTGCGTCCATGCGCGGTCTTATCCTTATCAAACCAAAGAGCGGGGAAAAGGCGTCGCGCCGCCTCTATACGCATTCTTGCAGCGCCCGCGCCTTGATTGGGCACTACGCGCACATTGAAGCCCGCATCAATCAAAGCACTTTCAAAACTCACATTATGAATACGATCACGTGTTGCACCATCATGGGGCAGCACTAATAAAGCTTTGTCATATTGGTTGGCACGTAGCCATTCAATATGCGCGCTCAGTGGTTGCCCTTGCGCTTCATAATAATCAAGCACCCGTACTTGCTTACCAATAAATTGGGCAATCCAAATGGCAGTTGCATCGGCTTTAGCGCCAGTACCCCCAATATCAAAAAAAGCACGGACTTGCATCAAAGGATCTCTTGCTACAGGGGCAATACGGCCTTCTTGCTCAGCCGTCAAAAGATCCTTCTCAAAATAAGAGCCCGCAACATAGCGTAAATAATCGCCTTCCCATATGTGTTTGTAAAATTGCGGGCGGTGCTCGTAATCGGCAAGGCGGGCGCGCTCTAGTTTTTTAGGAAAGCAAGGATTATCACGCCAATTGATTTCCAGGCTCTTAATGTTGGGGTCGTTAGTAAAGCGAAAAAGCTCTTCAACCGGAGCATTCTCGCGCAAAGGATTCCATGTGACCCATAGTTCCGAATGCAAACCTTCACCCTCTTCGCGCAAAGTGGGGATTAAAGTTTGCCAAGCGTTATGAAGTCACAGGTTCCGCCTCATCCACCCAGCAGATCAAAATGCGACCCATCGACTTAATACTGGCGATATTGCGATCTAAACCGGAAAAAACATAAGAAATCCGGCCATCGCGCGATTTAATATATTTTTCGCCAATTTCATAATAAGCCTTCAAAAACTCATGAGACTCAATGGCGCGTTTAACCTCTTCAAGCGAGCTTTCGCTTAGGGAGTTCTGAAACTGGCGCGCACAGAGAATAATACCACTAGCGCCTTTATCGGCACTTGCCCCATATTGATAGCCGCGTAAAGCGCTCATTAAGGCAAAAGAGCGCGTTTTACCAGATCCACGTCCACCCTAAGCGGCACGCACATCACAAACACCATCAAAAAGGGGAATAAGCTTAGGAATAAGCTCAATTTTCGCTGTGGTCATGGTCGTGCTTTGACGCCATAGGCACAATTTCAATACGAGAAACCAATTCTAAAGGCGCGCCATTTGCGCCGGTGACTTGCAAGGGCAAAACCTTAGCAAGCAAAGCCATAAACGGCTTGGGGTTTTCCATTGCTTGGGTAGTTAAATAACTTAAAAGGCCATCTTTATTGCTTGGATTAAGCTTTTTACCAGCATGTTCAGCAGCAAGTAAAATGGCGTCTTTAAGTATTTTGGTGGTTTTGTTAGGCACGCCTTTAGGGCGACCAGCACCCGCTTTCAGGGGAGCATAATCTTTTTGTGTCATCATCACATCGTAAAAATGTTGGAAATTTGGGCGCAGTTCTGAAAAGACAACACGTCATTTATTGCAAATAGAAAAGCATATGTCAAAAAATGTCATTAATTTTTAAAGAAATGACGATCCAAAACATTTAATGCAAGGCGCAATTACCTACTAAATGCGGTAGTTTTATATCTTAAACTACTAAATATTGTAGGGATGCCCATAAATTATCATTGGGGTTCTCAAATTGCGCTTCCATAATTACACGCCTAACATCATTCCGGCGTTGGGTGCAGATTGCAACCCAATGTTGGGAAGCCCCTTCTTGCCCATTATTTGAAACATGTTCATAAATGCCATGAGAAAAGCCCTTGGCACAGAGGTAGTTATTACGTATTTCGAGATATTTTTGCGCAACATCGTATTGGCGCTGACTAATGCCCATCCCGCTTTTATCGCCAATCAAAACTAGCGTACCAATAAAACTATTAGCTAGAGGGCTTTTCGCATCCGCAAGGGAAAGCCCTTTATGCTTTGCGCGCATCTTTATCGCTAAAAGGTCAATGGGTTCTTGAAGGGGGGCAGGTCTTCTAAATTTTTTCGCCCGTGAAATCCTCCCATTAGGCTCGCGTATCACATTTTTAACGCGTTTACGTCCACGTTTTTTCTTTATTGCCTTCGCCATTTTTGCTCCATAAATCTACATACGGTATTGTAATATAAATAATCACACTATATATAGATTTTATAGGGCGGTGAATATTTTCTCTCTATTTTTTAGCAAAGTGGGTTTTGAAACTACTTCTTTTTATAGCTGTTGTGAATATATGTAATGAGCGTTACATTTAATGTGATTCTTTTTATAACTGTGGGGGTATAACGCATTATGATTAAATTTTTTCAAAAAATATATGTAAAATTGAAAATATACCTAATGTTCTTTTTAGATTTTTTTATGATATTAGTTTATTTTTACTCATCATTTAAAAAATCAGGATTAAGTCTTTCAGAATACATAAAAAAAGATATTATTATACTTTTTATAAGTATTTTACTTATAGTAATAGTTTATGCATTTTATTTATGCATAAAAAAGATTAATACCTTGAGGCATTCCAATAAAAAGTCCAACCAAGAAGATACATAACCAAACGTCATCGGACTTTCCAATTAACAACGTAACCACACTGCAATCAATGTCCCATGTTGCTTTGGACGGTTTTGATTTCTGGATCTTGGCCAAGACAGCCAATCAAGCATACTTTATTCAAACTTGTCATTTTTCCTTTTCCTTAATTTACGCTTGCGCGTTTTTTTTTAAATCTTTTTCGCTCTTGCTCTGCAAAGACGGTGAGGACTTCACGACATTGCCAAGCTTAACAAAACCGCCTAGCTGTTTGTGTTCGGTACGTGTGGTCAATAAGTACGTTTCTGCTTCTTCTACTTTGCTGATCGTGTCAAAAACATCTCCGACACGGCGTAAAACATGCGCAACGTGCGTAGAAAACCTCTCATTATTGACCTGTTTCCAGAGCTCCGAAATCCCCCCAAATTGGCGCAAACAAGCGTGTTCACGGGGCGTCAAAGACTCATTGAAAACTGTTTTTTCATAGGACGAGATAAAATTAGAGCTAATATATTCAGATACTTTGCTGATGAAACGTGCGCGCTCAATTTCATGGCGCACGTCCTCTGTTGGTTGCTTTCTGCGGCTATATTTGACGAAGAGCGCGGGGCTGGGCATTTTGCCGTAGGTTTGCTCATTGTGCAGAATTTGCTTGCACGTGTTCGCGAATTCCTCATCGGTAAAAAGCGGGGCAAGCTCGCAATAAAGCAATTCACTCCAGTGATCTGTAAATTCTAATTGCAGCAAAGCGGCCATTCTGTTGAGTTGGCTTAGGAATGTTTCAATGGTTAGCATCGGCCAATAGCCTTTCGTGGATTTCTTGCAAGCGCGGCATTACACGCTTTGACGTTTCGATATTGGCTAGAATGCTCGCGCCTGCTACATGGCGATTGCCGGAAGGCTTAGGCGTGGGATAAGGGCACATAGCGGTGGAATTGGTTCCTAAGGGTGTAAAATCATCACTCCAGCGAGCATTGTTGAGAAAGGTAGCGGCGTGCATCCGAAATTCGTGGTATTCTCGGGAATTTTTATAACGCCTTACCCCGTCCATAATCACCTTGAGAGCGTATTTCTTGCGGGCTTTGATGAAGGCTTCACGCGCTTTTTTCTTGTTGACGTTATGCCCGTATTCTCCCCAAAAAATCCCGTCGAACTCCTCCTCAAGCGCGGATTTTTGTAGCTGGGCTTGCGTAGGCTCCGGCGGCTTTGCTGGTGATTTGCTAATGCTGTCCGTGGTCTCAAGCGCCATTGCGCTGTTGATTGGTTGGCCATCGTCGGGCGATTTTTTTTGTATTTGTTCGTTAGAACAAATATTTTTAATATCTATATCTTCTTCTTTATCTTCTTCTATATGGTCAACATGTGTTGAATTTTGTTGAGCGTTTGTTGAAGTTTTGTTGAACGTTTGTTGGAACATCCTCGCTAACATGTTGTTTTTTTATGGATTTTGCTTGTACGCTTGCTAGACCCGCCTTGCGTCTTTTTTCTGAAAGATCCTCGTGCCGCTCTTTGTCACCATCAAAACCAGTAAGCATTGTTGGAAAAATTTCTTGAACAGCACACTAAAGAACTAGAAAAGCAAAACAGAGCACTTGAAGAGCAGAATACGGCTTTACAGCAAACCAATGAATACCTAAAAACCATAGCTAATCTCTTATTCGAAGAACGAGAAGAGAGAAAAATTGAAAAAATAGGCGCAGGCCTCACAATACAATCACACTTCTTTCTACGGCGATTGATTGCACGGCTTGGCGAAGCTATCGTGTATAAGGTGCTTTGTATTGGGAATATTAAAAATGATTCAAATGGTTTTATAAAATTGCGTAGTATAAGCATATCTGATAAAAGTCCTTTTAAATTTGATGATGACGCTTTTGCATCCAATAAATACAATGATCTTCATCATATAAAAGAAAATAAAGATTTAAATGATGAAGTACTTTACGCCAAGCGTTCATCTGAAAAGCGTATTCTTTTAAATAAAAAAGGAGGACACATAAATTATTTCTCAGAAGAAAGAGTAAATAATATTTTTAACCTAGGGATAAATGAAAGTATTCGTTTTGAACTGTATATGGAGACACTACAAGAATACAATGACTATAATGATCCAATATCGCTTTTTCTTGAATATTCACCTTCTCTAGACCCCTATCAAATAATTAAGATACCATTTGGTGGATACCTGAAATGTGAGATAGAAGAGAGGACGCCCTAGTTTAAAAAGGCAGTGCATATACCTCTGTCCTAGAAGGGCTTTATGGGCTTGTGGAGGCTTTCATTCCTTCTTTCTCACGTTGTTCACGCATTCTGTCAAAAGACTTGATAGACTCTCTCAATCGTTCTAGGTCTCGTCCTTTCTCACCCTTAATAATATCCTCCTGCTGGCTAATAATTATATCAATCTGCTTTTGCATGGCGCTTAGGTAATCAACGATAAGCGTACTTTGTTTTCCAGAACGCTTTTGCAATAGTTTCTTAAAAGCATAAGCGTTGAAATAAAATCCAAGGCAAAGCAGGAGGAGTGCTGTAGATATTATTGAAAATAGTATTTCTATTGTGGTCATGTCTTTCCCCATATCCCCTAATGCATCTTTGCGTGTTCTTCTGATGAATTATCTTCATCGTTTGCGATTTGATCGTTGCCTTTAGCGCCAATGCCAATACGGACAAGGTGGACATTAGGATGTTCGCCTTTAAGAAAGCCGCTAAGGTTTTTGATCATGTATTCTTGCTTGTTTAGGGCGTTTTCTGCTTTAATTAGCGTACTGGTAAGCTCTTCTATGGCCTCTTTTTGTTTGGCTATTATGCGCTTATCGAGGCGGTGGGCGTAGTAACCGCTAGCCATGGAAATTAGATAGACTGCTGATACGAAGGCAAAAATGAGTCCTAGTAGCATGGTTGTATTCCTTTAGGCTTTAACATTTTGGGCATGCGGTTATCTGTGCCTTTGTTTTGGGTGTGCTCTTTATGTATGCACGCTATAGTTGTGTTGATTACCACCCGCGCCCACTCGGGGGTTTGACTGGGCGCGGGCGGCGTCCTGCGGTAAGTCGGAGGCACCGCAAGGAGGGGAGTTCGCTTCTTGGCTGTTATCTCTCTGTGCTAGAAGCGCTTGCAACCGTTCTGGATAAAAGAAGTCATCAGGACGTACAAAGTTATTGGTCGCCAAGGCGATCTTTTTTATTGTTTCTGGGCGGGGTAATCGCTTTCCATTTATGTATCTACTTACCGATACAGCAGTGACGCCAATCGTTTTTGCGAACGTAGCGTGACTTATCTGATTTTCCTTCAGGTAACATTTGAGGTTCATCATAAAAATTACATACCATTTAGGTATTATTATGGCAAGCCTTATTTTACCGTATTGGTATTTGAAAAAATATTTTTTTGCATTACTGTATGAAGCATGAGCAATTTAAGGCATTTTCGAGAAAAAGCTGGGCTTACCTTAGCTGAATTAGCTAAGCGTGCAGGCACAAGCCAACCTCAGATTTTCCGTTTAGAGCGTGGACAACGTAAACTAACAAAAGAATGGGCGATACGCTTAGCTCCTCACCTAGAGGTTACGCCCCAGCAACTTCTTTTTCCAAATTCTTCGTCTGGGAGCTTAGATGACCAAATAAAAGAGCTGCTTGATCATCTAAGCGAAGCAAAAAAGCTTAAGCTCTTAGATCTCCTTGTATCATTTTACGACGAACAAAAGCGATAAAATACTCCTTTGTTAATAATGCCCAAACTTCTAAAATCTTTCTGTCTAATTGGGATCTCTCCTTCATTTTATCCTCCTAATTAAAAAAATAACCATATTGGTATTGCACATGCTATACCAATATGGTATTCTATTCCTATAAATATGAAAAACACAACCACGAAGAAGCACTCGCCGATCTGGTTTGTTAAAGGGATATGGAGGTTGAAATGCACACGAAAGCACCGTTTTTTGTAACGCGTGATGAAATCTTATTGCTCACCTATTCTGACGGAGAACACGTAGGCAGAAGTGGTCCATTTTTAGATAAACGCGATATCTTAGACATGCTTTCCGCTATGGACGGCGTAGAGCAAGTGCTTTGCATTAATCCAAAAACGCAAAGCACTATCGACATAAGCGAACAGGTCGCTGAACTGTACATAGAAACATTCGACCTAGCACCCGATGATGATATAGCCCGCCCCTTTGTGCGCAATAGCCTAGCTTACGCCACGCTCTTAGTGGAATGGGCAGAACAGACCTTTAAAGACATCTATTACGGCACCTACGAACAACAAAACCGCTTGCGTGCGTCTGATGTTTTGTGAGGGCGCTATGAAAGAAGCCCTAATCTGTATCGTTGAATGCCTAGGCTTTCTAACCATCTTCACGCTCGCATGGTTTGTCTTGATCGCTACTTAATCATACCAAAGGAATTTATCATGACGTCTCTAAGTCCAAAATATCGCTTGTTGAGAGATGAAAGCATCACAAAGAACGGCCATACGCTCTATCGCATTCAAGCCATGCGTGATTTTGCCAATGTCAAAGCTGGAGACTTGGGCGGCTTTGTTGAGAGTGAGGACAACCTAAGTCATGAAGGAGATTGTTGGGTTGGTGGCAATGCACGTGTTGGCGGCAATGCGCATATTGATGGCGACAGGGTAATAGACGGCGACACAGTTATTACAGCGGAGGAATAGGCATGGAAAAGAAATACGAACTGACTCAAGAAACAAGAGACGTGGGCGACCGTACCCTCTACCGTATCAAAGCCCTACGCGATTTTGGCGATGTGAAAGCAGGCGAATTAGGCGGCTTTGTTGAGAACGAATACCGCCTAAGCCATGATGGTACCTGCTGGGTCGGGGGTGATGCATGTGTTTTTGATAATGCATATGTTTTTGATGATGCGTGTCTTGATTGGAATGCGCTAGTTTTTGGCGCGGCGAAAATTTCAGGCAAGGCGCGGGTCGTGGGCAATGCAATTGTTTATGATAATGCGCAAGTTTTTGGCAATGCAGAGGTTTATTGCAATGCAAAAGTTTTTGGCAACGCAAAGATTTATGACGATGCAAAAATTGCTGAAGGCGCGCAAGTTTTTGGCAATGCAAAGGTTTATGGCGATACAAAAGTTGAACGCAACGCACGTATCGAAGGTAAAGCAGTAATAGACAGCGATACGCACGTTTCCGGCGGTACAGTCCTCACACATGACTACATACAAGAGAAATACCAATTCACTAACGAGATCAAAGAGATAGACGGCCATACCCTCTATCGTATCCAAGCCCTACGCGACTTTGACGATGTGAAAGCGGGTGACTTGGGCGGCTTTATTGAGAGTGAACAGAACCTAGACCATGAAGGCGATTGTTGGGTCGCTGACAATGCACAGGTTTTTGACTATGCGCGGGTTTGTGATGATGCGTTGGTTAGTGGCGATGCGCAGGTTTTTGACAAAGCGCTTGTTGAAGGTAATGGAGTAATAGGCGGCGATATCCACGTTTCTGGTAACACAATCATTACAGGGGAATAAGCATGGAAAAGAAATACGAACTTACGGACGAAATAATAGGATTACAAGGCCGCACTCTTCACCGTATCAAAGCCCTACGCGACTTTGGCGATGTGAAAGCTGGAGACTTGGGCGGCTACATTGAGCGCGAGGACAACCTAAGCCATGAGGGTGAATGTTGGGTTGGCAATGATGCGCGGGTTTTTGAATATGCGCGGATTTATGGCAAGGCACAAGTTACAGGCTATGCGCTAGTTTTTGGCTCGGCAAAAATTTCAGGTAAAGCGCGGGTTTATGATGATGCACAGGTTTTTGACCATGCTAGAATTTTTGGCGATGCGCGGGTTTTTGGCGATGCGAAGATTTCAGACAGTGCAGAAGTTTGGGGAGATGCCAAGATTGTTGATTTTGCAAAGGTTACTAACCACGCCCAGATAGCCGCCTCCATAACAATTGCAGGCAATGATTGTATCAACGGCTTTACCCGTATCACGACTACCTCCACCACCCCAGCTTAGGAGAAACCACTAATGACCCAACTTGTTCAATCCCCCCTTGCCCTTATGGCAAGCAACTATGGCTTCTCAGAAGAGGCCTTTCGCCAAACCATTATGAAAACTTGCATGACAGGCAATATAGCAGCTGAAGAATTTGCCGCCTTTATTTCCGTTGCCAATACCTACGGCCTTAATCCTCTAACAAAAGAGATTTACGCGTTCCCAAAACGTGGTGGCGGTATCACACCCATTGTGTCCATTGATGGCTGGATTAAAATCATAAAATCTAATCCAGCCTTTGATGGCATGACCTTTAAAGATCATTTCGACCAAGCAGGCAATCTCATATCCATTACCTGCTCAATACGGCTCAAAAGCATTAAAGACCCAATAGAGGTCACGGAATATCTAAAAGAATGTCAACAGCAAACCGACCCATGGCGTAAATGGCCTGCCCGTATGCTACGCCATAAGGCGACTATCCAATGTGCCCGTTATGCCTTTGGCTTCTCTGGTATCTATGATGAAGACGAAGCAACACGCTTAAATGCCCCCGTATCAGAAAGCCAAGAAGTCTTTGCCGATGCAGAAACGCTTGCCGTGGTGCAACAGCTGATCTTGGATACTCAAAGCGATGAGGCAAAAGCCCTAGCATCGGTTCATGCATCAAGCTTTGAAAGCCTATCGCAAAGCCAAGCGCAAACGCTTTTACAACTGCTTAAAAAGAAACAAGCTTTGCACAGTTCACAAGCGCAAACCCTTTCTGTTGCTTAGAGGTTCATATGGAACAGAGAACTGCCGCATGGTTTGATGCCCGCCTTGGCAAGGTAACTGCCTCTAAGGTGTATTGCGTTGTGCATAGAACAGCAAAAGGCCTGCCAAGCGCGGCCTATGAGGATTATAAGATCCAGCTATTGACCGAGCGGCTTACCGGCAAGGCGATAGAGACCTATATAACGGCGGCCATGCAATGGGGCATTGATCATGAGTATGATGCCTTGGAAGACTATAGCTTTATGACGGGGCATGAGGTTAGTGCTTGTGGCTTTATTCCCCACCCTAGTATTGCCATGGCGGGGGCAAGCCCAGATGGCTTGGTAGGTGATGATGGCCTGATAGAGATCAAATGCCCCCATTCCACCACTCATGCCCGCTTTTTAATTGATGGGATTATTAAGCCCGAATGGCAAGCACAGATGCAGTTTCAACTGGCGTGCACGGGGCGGCAATGGGTGGATTTTATTAGTTTTGACCCACGCTTTAGCGAAAGGAATGCAAGCTTAAGGAGCGAGATCAAGCGCCTATGGCGTGATGAGGCACGCATTCAAGAGATAGAGGCATGTGTGCATGCCTTCCTTGAAGAGGTGCAGGCTCTTGAAGACAAGCTTACCGCCAAATCCAGCGCGATAGGATGATAAGAGAAGATATACAGCTAATGGAGCAAGATATATGGGACACCGACCTCCTACCATAACCCAACCAGCTATCGCCCGCGCTTTGCGTGAAGCCAAGAAGCTAGGCTGTGACCGTATAGCCATCAAACCAGATGGCGAGGTTATTATCTATCTCAACGAGAGCGCAGAAGAAACAGAGCTAACCACTCAAAGCTCTATTACCACACAGGCAAGTTCTGATGCTTTTTACGATAAATACGATATCTGTTTGTGAGTGTTATGCCTAAGCCGCGTCCACCCCATTTAGTGAGAGAACACAGCCGTCATGGGAAAGTGCTTTGGTATGTTCGTATCAATAAAGGCCAGCGCATTAGAGTAGAAGGCACATATGGTACACAAGAATTCGTGGATAATTATAAAAGCGCTATTGCCCAATTACAGGGGCAAACGCCAATAACGATTAAAGGCAAGCGCAATGCAGAAGGCTCTTTCTCATGGCTTTTAAATAAATATTACAAAAGCATGGAGTGGCATAAATTAGCTGCTCCTACCAAAAGGCAACGCGAGCTCATCTTAGAGAAAGCCGAGAAAGACATGGGGCATGTGCCTTATAAAGCGCTTAAGCGTCAGCACTTTATTGACGCGGTAGAGCGGCGCAAAGAGACTCCTGCGGCGGCTAGAGAATTTTTGAAAGCGTTTAGAGGCGTATTTAATTGGGCTATTGATCATGGCTTTCTTGAAGAAAACCCCACGCTCGCCATCAAAACGCCTGCTCTTACCAATAAGGAAGGGTTTGCCATATGGTTAGAAGACGACATAGACAAATACTACCAGCGTTGGCCATTAGGTACGCATGAACGGGTATGGATTGATGTGTTGCTCTACACAGGTCTGCGCCGGGGTGATGCCGCGCGGGTTGGTTGGAAAGATGTCAAAGATGGTGTCATTCACCTAAAGACGGAAAAGAGCCAATTTCAAACAGAGGTTTTTTTGCCTATCCTGCCCGAGCTTTTAACAACTCTTGAAGCGGGGCCAACAGGGGAAGAAACTTTCATTTGCGGCAAAAGCGGAAAAACATTGATAAAAGGAAGTTTTGGCATCGCCTTCAGCCAAGCATGCCGCATGGCTGGCATCAAAAAATCAGCTCATGGCTTGCGCAAATTAGCGGCGACTCGGGCGGCGAATTCAGGCGCGACTGTTGCACAATTGAAAGCCATTTTTGGATGGACTGATGACGAGATGGCATCGCTTTATACAAAGAGTGCTGATCGGCGGCGACTCGCTCTTGAAGCGATAGAAAAGATACAAAAAAGGTAAGGGGATGACATCAAAAAAATATAACAGAATCAAAGAGGCTAAAATTCCCGAACTTTACTATAACCTATTGATTTTATTATTAAATGGTGCGGTCGAGAAGACTCGAACTTCCACGGGTTGCCCCACAGCGACCTCAACGCTGCGCGTCTACCAATTCCGCCACGACCGCACTAAGTAAAACGATTTCACTTGTGGGGCTGTAACAAATCCTTTTCATTGTGGCAAGCCTCTTTTTTATTCTGTAGTATTTATTTATATAATTCGTTAAATTTCTTATCAAAGACGAGGTATAACCATTTGTAAAAATACGCTTTGGGCACTTGAATCTACCGCATACGTACCAAAAAAATTAGTGGTTATCGTCTTTGCGCCAACTTTATGCACCCCACGCATTGCCATACACATATGCTCAGCCTCCAACAGCACCGCAAGTCCCAAAGGCTGGAGATACTCTGATAGGTTTCTACTAATTTGCGCCGTCAAACTTTCTTGAGTTTGCAAGCGACGAGCAAAAACATCGACCAAACGAGCCAACTTTGAAAGGCCGATTACCCGCCCATTGGGCACATAGGCAATATGAGCCTTACCAGTGATAGGTACCATATGATGCTCGCAATGGGAAAAAAAAGCTATATCGCGTAATAAAACGGGTTCGCTGTAGCCCTCAACCTCTTCAAAGAAAGTACCCAGAACTGTTTGAGCCGATTGTTGATAACCAGAAAACAGTTCTTCATAGGCTTTGGTCACACGCTTTGGTGTATCTCGTAAGCCCTCGCGATCTGGATTATCACCAGCCCATAACAGGAGGGTGCGTACCGCCGATTCAGCGTCTTCACGGCTCGGGCGTTGGATTTGAGATTTGGGTAAATTTGATTTTACACCTTTAAGATTATTTTGCATAAAAACTCCCACGAGATTTCGCTTGGCTATCCTAGTACTTGCTTTATAAGCTCTATATAATAATCATAAACAAATCACAAAGCGTACCCATTAGAAAATGAAATAGGTGTTATGCTAAACGATATTTATACGCCAGAGATTTTAACCTGCGCGGCTCAAATTAGTAAAATAGGCCGCCTTAACAACCCTAACGCCAGTGCCGAAAAACACTCCCGCCTATGTGGGTCACGAATCATTGTTGATCTTACAATGGAAGGTGATACAATCATTGAATTTGGGCAAGTTATCCAAGCCTGCGCTTTAGGGCAAGCTGCAGCGTCTTTAGTGGCAAGCCATATTATTGGTATGTCTAGCCTTCAATTCAAATCTTTACAAACCCACATATTTGCTATGCTCAGCGAGGGAGCGCCTCTCCCTAAGGGATTTTTCGAAGATTTTGCCATTCTTGCCCCAATTACAGCGTATCCTCAACGCCATGCCTCAGCTATGCTTTGCCTAGATGCCGTGGTAGATTGTATTGAACAAATTGAAAAATATCCCCATGAGAAAACATAAAACCAGCAGAAACTATCAAGGGTCATGGGCGAAAACCCCCGGCCGCCTTTTAGGGATCGGAGCAATTCGATTTTATCAGCTAAGCCTTTCAAACTTGATCGGCAACCAATGTCGTCACTTGCCTAGTTGTTCAGAATATGGCTATGAAGCTATCGCTCGCCATGGCTTGTGGTCAGGTGGTTGGCTTACCCTCTTTCGCCTGTGCCGCTGTGGGCCATGGGGTACAAGTGGTTTTGACCCAGTGCCTGACACTTTGCAATCTAAAGACACCCTACAGTAGTAGCCTTAGGGTTATTGCTGTGCAAAAAAACACGAGTAGCCCACCCAATTTTAAACAGGCATTTGCAATTTAAAACAAAGCGTCATAGAATTAGCCCTCCAAAGCTTTTATAGCTCCTATTAATCCCACCCGCATTGGTTGGCGGGACTGGACTTACGAGGTCATATATGTCTTTTATTCTAGAATTTCCCGATGGCGCCAAACGAAACTATGCTGCGCCTCTAACGGGGTTCGAACTAGCCCAATCAATTTCACAATCCCTAAGTAAAAAGGCTATAGCCTACTGCTTAAACGAAGTAATTTATGACCTCAACGACACCATCACCCAAAGCGGGACTATCGACATTATCGCCCGCGATGATCCACGCGCCTTAGAGATTATCCGCCATGATTGTGCCCACGTCTTAGCCGAAGCAGTACAAGAGTTATTCCCAAATACCCAAGTAACAATTGGGCCAGTTATTGAAAACGGCTTCTATTACGATTTTGCGCGCGACACCCCCTTCACTCTTGATGATCTACCGATTATTGAAGCAAAAATGCGGGAGATAATTAAGCGCAACCAACCAATCACCAAAGAAATATGGTCGCGCGAAAAGGCGCGCGATGTTTTCCTTACCAAAGGAGAAACCTATAAAGTAGAACTTATCGACACTCTTCCCGATAATGAAACTCTAAGGATCTACACCCAAGGTGAATGGTTTGATCTCTGCCGTGGACCACACTTGCCATCTACGGGCTTTATAGGCAATGCCTTTAAATTAATGAAGGTAGCTGGCGCATATTGGCGCGGCGATTCTAATAACCCGATGCTTACTCGCATTTATGGAACGGCATTTGCTAGCGAGCAAGAATTAAAAGCATACCTTCATACTTTAGAAGAAGCAGAAAAGCGGGATCACAGGCGTTTAGGGCGTGAAATGGACTTATTTCACCTCCAAGAAGAAGGTCCTGGAACAGTTTTTTGGCACACAAAAGGCTGGAAAATGTTTCAGAACCTTATCAACTATATGCGCCGGCGCAATGAAAGCCATGACTATGCAGAAGTTAATAGTCCTGAACTACTTGATAAATGCTTTTGGGAAACCTCAGGTCACTGGGGGTGGTATAAAGAAAATATGTTCAAGGCAACAACCGCTAGCGATGAAAGCGATGACAGTCGAATCTATGCTATCAAACCTATGAATTGCCCTGGGCATATCCAGATTTTTAAACATGGGTTAAAATCCTATCGCGATTTACCAATAAAAATGGCAGAATTTGGTAAAGTGCATCGTTATGAACCTTCAGGCTCGTTGCATGGAATTATGCGACTTCGTGGTTTTACCCAAGATGATGCCCATGTCTTTTGTACCGAAGATCAGTTGGCTGGGGAATGTTTGAAGATGAACGACCTCATCCTCACCGCCTATCAAGATTTTGGCTTTCATGAAATCACAGTCAAACTTTCCACCCGCCCTGGTAAGCGCGTAGGTTCAGATGCTCTATGGGATCGAGCAGAAAAAATTATGCTCAATGTACTGGAAACTATTAAAGGCAATTCCAATGGGCGGGTCAAAACTAGCATCCTGCTTGGCGAAGGGGCTTTTTATGGCCCTAAACTTGAATATACGCTGCGCGATGCTATTGGCCGTGAATGGCAATGCGGCACTATTCAATTAGACTTCAACCTGCCAGAATTATTTGGCGCGTTTTATATTGATAAAGATTCGGGAAAACAGCAGCCTGTTATGCTCCACCGGGCTGTATTAGGCTCACTTGAGCGCTTTTTAGGCATCTTGATCGAAAATTTTGCTGGGCACCTGCCCTTTTGGTTTGCACCACTGCAAGTGGTTGTCACTACAATTACATCCGATGCCAATGAGTACGCCGAAAACGTTGCTACTAAATTAAAGGCCGCCGGCTTGGCTGTGCAAACCGATTTGCGCAATGAAAAGATCAATTACAAGATCCGCGAACACTCTTTGCAAAAAGTGCCAGTCATTTTGGTATGTGGCAAGCGCGAATCTGAAACCCATAGCGTAAACGTCCGTCGCTTAGGTAGCCAAATGCAAACATCTATGCCACTTGATACCTTAATTAACCAATTAATACATGAAGCTACCCCGCCTGACATTAAACGCCTGAAAGAAGCTCAATAAAGGCTTTGATTACCCCGCCTACATGGGGGCGGGGGTTCCCCTTCCCCACTAGCTATTCATTTCTTTAATTAAAGATAAAACTCAATCCACCGAATCGTCTAAAAGATCGCCATTTTCTGGATCGGAAATGACATCCACATTTTTATCTTGACCAGAAGAGACAGAAAATTCTTTTTGATAGATAAGATCCTTGTTTCGAGCAGTGACCACATAATCCCCTTCTGCCAAAATCAACGAAGCATAAGCCCCCGCTGTCTCATAAATAATATCGCCATAACTATCCGCAATTGACCAACTTGTATCCGCAATCGCTTCACCGCCTGCCCGCCGAACCAATTTTAAAGTAATTTGCGCAGCTTGATGTTGTAAGGTCATTTGGGCGATTTTTCCAGCACTCACCTGAATATTAGAACTAGCTATAGCATTACTCGCACCATAATAGGAGACAACATGATAAGTTCCTGCGGCTAGGCGCACTAAGCTACGCGGCTTAATATTATCCATAATCAAACCAGTTTCATCATTAGCACGATCATCTTTGTAAAGACTAAAACTCAATTGCTTTTCGTTAATATGCCCATTAACCAAAACGGCATCAAGGTTGATCGCGCCCGCGTTAAGATTGAAATCTTCATGCAAACTTTGACCATCCTTGATCTCTACTCTACGCATTGCGCGTGCATGCCCAAAAGACACCGCTACCACATAGCTACCGGAATCTAAGTCGAACACCCCTTCCCCACCCGCTTGGCTTGCAACAAGTAATAATCTATCATTTTCACCCAAAGTAGCGTTATAGACATACCAAAAAAGCCCGTCATGGATAGACTCGCCTCCCAGCATAAGGCGCGCGGTCAAGGTCAGATGACCTTCAGGCTTCTTTTCTCTCACCACAGGTTGAGACAACGCTTCACCCACCACAAAAGGAGCGATAGGTGCCACAAAAGCAAGGGCAAAAAAAATAAAAAACTGTCTCACAAGCTCAAACCTCTCCGAGACGAATCGCCCCTTTCGCTACCTTTCAAAGAGAAAAACTCACACCACAACCACAAGACGAAGTGGCGTTAGGGTTATTCATTTTAAAGGATTCTCCCATAAGGTCATCAATAAAATCAAGAGTAGCGCCCTCTAAAAAAGGGATAGAGAGTAAATCAATTAATATTTTTGCCCCATCTTTTTCAAGCAGAAGGTCACCATCTTGGGCACAATCGACAAGATCGTAGCGGTAAGAGAATCCCGAACACCCCCCCCCTTCTACTGAAACCCGCAACGCAATCTTACCCGGTTCCTTACTTAATATTTGGCTGATCCGCTTGGCTGCGGCACTTGAAATTTCTACAGCCATTTGCGCAACTCCTTGCAATTCATCATAATAGATACTTATTATATAACTGTTATGTAAGATGCGAATGGAAAACTTGCAATGGATATCAGCAAAATTGGCTTGGGATATAGACCGCGTGCTCCCTTCGCCTCTCAACCCCAAAAAAGCCGCGGACGCCTTTTCCATGAATCCGAAAGTGAAATCCGCACCCCCTTTCAACGTGATCGTGACCGCCTTATCCATTCTACAGCGTTTCGTCGTTTAAAGCATAAAACGCAGGTCTTCATTGCCTGTGAAGGCGATCATTATCGTACTCGACTAACGCATACGCTAGAAGTTGCACAAATCGCCCGAACTCTCGCGCGCGCTCTGTGCCTTGATGAAGATCTCGCTGAAGCTGTTGCTCTTGCCCACGACTTTGGTCATCCGCCTTTTGGTCATGCTGGTGAAGACGCCCTAAATGAATTGATGGATTCCTATGGCGGATTTGATCACAACGCTCATGGCTTAAGAATTGTAACAAAAATTGAAAGCCGCTACGCTGCTTTTGATGGCCTCAATTTAAGTTGGGAAACTCTTGAAGGCTTAGTCAAGCATAATGGCCCCCTTCTAGGGCCCCATAGCGCGAACCGTCCAGTTCATGAGAGCATTCTTGAATATAACCGACGCCACGACCTCATGCTGGATTGCTTTGCTAGCCTTGAAGCACAATGTGCAGCAATCGCCGATGATATCGCCTATGATGCCCATGATATTGATGACGGTATCCGCGCCGGTTTATTGGAATTTGATCAACTTGCCTCCTTAAACCTTACCGGCAATATTTTACAAGAGGTGAAAGATACCTATCCAAATTTAGACAAAAGCCGTCTTAGTAATGAGATAGAGCGTCGACAAATTGCTACGATGATTGAAGATGTCCTTAATACTGCGCAGCAAAATTTGGCAACATATTGCCCCCAAAACCAGCTTGATATTTATCAAGCGGGGCGCGCCTTTATCCACTTTTCACCTGCTATGGTAGCGCAAGAAAAACAACTAAAAAGCTTTCTCTTTAATAATCTCTATGGCCATCCAAACGTATTAAAAGTGCGAAATCAAGCTAAAACTATGCTTCATCAGCTCTTCCATCATTATCAAGAATACCCTGAAAATTTACCACCTGAGTGGTCTAAAAAAAGTCGAGATCTCAATGAAACTGCTATGGCACATCTGATCGGAGATTTTTTAGCAGGTATGACAGATAATTACGCTTTTTATGAATATCGACGCCTATTTGACCACTAGCACAAATTGTCCTATGAAGAAGCAAAACTGGAAATGGCATCATGAATATTTTCAAACACTTCGAGCAAAAAATTAAGAATATCCTTGAACAATCTGATATTAAAGCAAAAAATGGCGAAAAACTTGAGCTAAACCGCATTACCGTTGAAACCCCACGCGATGGCAGCCATGGTGACCTTTCAACTAACGCCGCCATGGTCTTGGCTAAAACTGTAGGGGTTTCGCCACGCCAATTTGCCCAAAATCTTGCAGAGCTTTTGCAAAAAGATGAAAGCATTGACAATATTGAAGTAGCGGGCCCAGGATTTATTAATCTGAAATTGAAAGATAAATTTTGGCAACAAATCCTTGAAGCAATTTTGCAGGCTGGCCCCTCCTATGGGCGTTCAAGAGTAGGCGCAAACAAACGGGTAAATGTAGAATATGTTTCGGCTAATCCTACAGGGCCTATCCATATAGGCCATTGCCGCGGTGCAATCGTAGGGGATGTCATTGCCAATCTCTTGTCCTTTACAGGACACGAAGTCATCAAAGAATATTATATCAATGATGCGGGCGGGCAGATCTTAACCTTAGCTCGCTCTGCTTTCCATCGTTATAAAGAAGCGCTAGGCCATGAAATAGGAACTCTTGCGCCTGGCCTTTACCCTGGCGACTATCTCATTCCCGTTGGAGAAAATTTAGCTCGCGATTATGGCACAAGCTTACTTGAAAAGGATGAAGAAGAAGCGCTTACCATAATCAAAAACCGCGTTGTTGACTCCATGATGGATATGATTCGCGATGATCTAAGTTTGCTAAACATTCATCACGATGTCTTTTTTTCTGAACAACGCTTGCATGAAGGTGACGCAGCTGCTGTTCGTAAAGCCATCAATGAATTAACCTTAAACGGCTATGTTTACAAAGGTACCTTGCCCCCTCCAAAAGGCCAAACCCCTACAGATTGGGAAAATCGCGAGCAAACGCTTTTCCGCTCCACCGAAGCAGGGGATGATCAAGATCGTCCATTGATTAAATCTGATGGATCTTACACCTATTTAGCCGCCGATGTCGCCTATTTTTATGATAAATACACCCGCGGCTTTAACGAAATGATCTATGTCTTAGGTGCTGATCATAGCGGCTATGTGAAACGCTTAGAAGCTATTGCCAAAGCCGTATCCGGCGGCAAAGCAAAGCTCACGGCAATCATTTGCCAAATGGTAAAGTTTTTACAAGATGGTATCCCGATCGAAATGTCTAAACGGGCTGGGTCTTTTGTAACAGTTCGTGATGTAATTAACGCTGTAGGCTGTGATTCCACGCGTTTTATGATGCTTTATCGCAAATGCGACGCGCCTCTTGATTTTGACTATAACAAAGTTACAGAAAAATCAAAGGATAACCCAGTTTTCTATGTGCAATATGCAAGCGCGCGTTGTCACTCTATTTTGCGGCAAGCGCGAGAAACTTTTAATGCCGTAGATTTCTCAAAGGAAGCGATGATAGAGGCACGGACATGCCTCACCCATGAAAGCGAAATCAATCTCTTGCGCAAGTTGGCTGAGTATCCTCGTATTATCGAACAAGCTACGAAATATCGCGAGCCGCATCGCTTAGCATTTTATCTCTATGACCTTGCCTCCTATTTCCATAGCTTATGGAATAAGGGCAATGAAGATCCAAGCTTGCGTTTTGTCCGCGCTGACAATCAGACCCTTACCACCGCTCGTCTTGGCCTTGTGCAAGCCACCGCCGATATATTAGCCTCTGGGTTAAAGATTATTGGCGTAGAGGCTCCCACCGAAATGAATTAGACAACTGACGGTCATTTCTATGTTACCGTGTGAAAGCCTAAGAAAGACATTTTTCATTTGTTATCAATTGGACAAAGATTAAATGTCGTTTATAATACCGCTTCATACAATAATTGGTCACCTGCAAAAATTACGGGGAAAATATGAGCGATAATGATCGCAATAATCCATCCTCCACCTACGGGGGACAACCGCGCGACCCCCTGCAAGAGCTGGAAAAGCTTTTTGGTTTAGCGCGGGCAAAATATAGCAATCAACCAACACCGCCTACTTCTCATGCCCCAGTGCTAGCATCGGAACGCACCTCTTCCGAATCAAAAACCGAAGTACCAGAAGAAACAAATAATCTTATCGCAGAACTGCCTTTATATCATGCAGATGATCAAAATTGGGGAGATGAGAATAATACAGGCTTTTCAGAACCTCCACTTGATCATAACGAAGCACAAAATTGGGTCGAGAAATCGACAACAAGTTTTAACCACACAAATCCACAAAAGGTTAATTTCTCACCTTCCTATGGTACGCCACCTGAGATACCAACTACATCAAATAATAATCCTAACCCAATCTCTTCTGCGCCTTCAGAAGGAGACTTTTTTGATGAAGATAGTCTTAGTAACGAATTAGAGGCTCTTCTACTAGAGCCAACGACGCGCGGCTCTGAGCAAAATCAAACCCATAGGGCATCCGCTTCTTTAGCGCAGGAAAACAAAATACAAGATAGTTCGTCCATATTAAATGATTCACCGGCTATAGAATCTGTCTCTCCCCTCATGGGGGGGCAATCTACGCCCACGGCACTAGACACTTCTTATGGCGCTAATTTTGCCGCATACGACAACTTATTTGAAGAGTCGAGTACAAACCGCGCGCCGCAATCATCGGATATCACAGCTTATGATCCTTTTGGTTTGGAGGATCTTTCACAAGCGCCGGAAATCATACCCCACACAACATCAAAGGGGGAATCTAACCCTAGCGCATATGAAAGAGATGCTTCCACATTTGAAGCAGAGGTAGATAGTTATACAAAAACGCCAGAGCTCTACAGCGAAACGGCGTCCCCTATCGTAGACAGCTATTCCTTTGCTGATGAAAAGGTAGAAAAAACAGAACTAATTGATATCCCTGAAGTAAATCAGCTTGAAACCGCTAACGAGGTGGTTCAAACACTAGAGAGTGACCTTGCTGATGTATTTGGATCTTTTTCTGAAGAAAGCAACACTGCTTCTGAGGCGCAGGCAGATGCTGATGCCTTTTTTAATGAGATTTTTAATGCAGATGAAACGGCAGCGTCAAATGTGAAAAGTGATGTGCCTCTACAAGCTTATCCATGGGACATTGGTGATCAAACGGCGGTAATGGCTAGCGCAGAGGCTCTTAGCGGAGCTGCAGCCTTGGCGGCACAAAGCAAACATAAAGGGTCTAGGTTTGGTAAAAGGCTCGCGCTCCTTAGTCTATTGGCTCTTATACTCCTTGGTGGCGGATATGGAATCTATCACTTCTTGGCCTTAGACAACAATATTTCACCCACCATAATTCATGCCGATAAGCGCGCAGTTAAATCCAAGCCTGAAACGCTATCTCACGACGAGGATACGCCCATAAGTCAAGATGTTTATAAGCAGGCACAGGGTGAACAAAATTATAATGTAACAGCCCAAAATGTTCTAATTGATCATTCAGAAACACCAAAAAGCCTGCCTCACTTTGTTGTTTCCCCCCAGAATGACGATTCCTCGCCTCCTTTACCCTCCGAAGATAGGTCACGTGTTATTCAACAAGTGGTGGTAAAACCTGATGGTAGTATTATCAGCGTCCCTTATGAAGAGTATACCGCCGCGGAAAAGCAAGACAATAACCAAAATTTTGCTAATACAGAGGATACTATTGTAAGCGACCCTTCCGACAGCACCATTAACGATGACAGCCTATTTACCAACGATAGTACTATCAAGCCGCCTTCGGATATAGAATCATCTTTAGATATTAGCAGCATTATCGCTCAAAACAAGGATATCTCAGAATCAGAGCTACATGCTACTGCTCCCATGCCTGAAGACGATATAGCCCGTACAATTCAAGCTAACAATTTAGCCGCGACTACAAATGAAATACCCCTCCAAAATATACCAATCCCAAGCCCTAAAACAAGCACAACAAACACACCTACCTCAAAAGCACAAACAACGCATGCCAACTACTATGTTCAAATTGCTTCTCCCGCCACCAAAGAGAGTGCAAAGAGATTTATCAGTTGGGCACGCAACTTTTACGGAGCTATTCTTCGCCCCTACCACCTAGGAATCGCTCCAACAACAATCAATGGCAGCACTCGCTATCGCGTACGCATTTCTATTTCTACCCTCAATGAAGCAAAAAGCGTATGTGAACAAATACGTGATGCTGGTGGAAACTGTTTTATCAACCAATAGGTGCGCTTTTAATGAGCGTACCTTCGCGAACAACAAGGGCGGGCTTCCTAGTAAGTAGAAATAGACGTGCAAAGCTATACGGGACGCTACGCACTAAATAAAACCTTATACATTTAAGGGTTGCTACAACTTGAACGTAAACTTACTTCTTCAACCCATTGATATTTATCATGAATTTCTCCTCTTTGGAGACCAACGAGCTGACGACGCAAGCTTTTGGTGACCTCGCCACCCTCGCCGCCTCCGATAATGATTTCACCACTTTGGTATTTAAAGCGGCCGATGGAAGTGACAACCGCCGCCGTTCCACAGGCAAAAACCTCACGCAATTTACCGCTTATGGCATCGCTTTGTAACTGAGCAAAAGAATATGCTCCCTCTTGAGCATCTAAACCCATTTCTCTGGCTAAAATCAAAATAGAATCTCGGGTAATACCAGGTAAAATAGTTCCTGAAAGGCTGGGCGTTATCAATTGTCCATCGTCCATTACAAAAAAGACGTTCATGCCACCCAGCTCTTCAACCCACTTATGCTCAATTGTGTCAAGAAACAAAACTTGATCACAACCTTGGGCATAGGCATTAGCTTGAGCCAGTAAACTCGCCGCATAATTCCCGCCACATTTCGCCGCACCCGTGCCACCGGGACCTGCCCGACTATATTCAGTTTCCAACCAAACAGAAACCGCTTTATCTGCGCCAAAATAAAGCTCAACTGGTGAGGCAATTACACAAAAAATGTATTGCCGCGCGGGACGCACCCCTAAAAAAGGTTCATTAGCAAACATAAAAGGTCGTATATAAAGGCTAGAATTAGGCCCATTAGGTATCCATGCATGATCAGATCGTACCAAATTGCGCACTGCCTCTAAAAAGACGGAAGTCGGTAATTCTGGCATAGACAAACGCTTCGCTGATTGGATTAATCGCTGAGCATTGGCTATTGGCCTAAATAATAAAATACGCCCATCCTCAGTACGATAAGCTTTCATACCTTCGAAAATTTCTTGGCTATAATGTAAAACAGAACTAGCTGGATCAATTTGAAATGGAGCACGAGCCGTAATTCTTGCTCCGTGCCATCCCTGATCTTCTGACCAATGAATCAAGGCCATATGATCCGTAAAAACTGAACCAAAACCTGGTTCAGTAATTTTTTTCTGACGTACATCGGCCGGGGTAGGAGAAGGATGCGGTACGATTTCGAAAGCGTATTCAGGGGTGGTAGTAGAAACACGCTTTGTCGCAAAATCAATCATATCAAAAACCTAATCTAAATGTGATCGCCATAGGAAACGCTTTTATAAGCGAATTTTAATTAACTAAAGCAGATAAAGCTTTAATTTGATATTATTGACATAAATTTAAAGCACACACAATATTTAAGTAAAAACTTTCTATATTTATATGCACATATATGCACACCTTCTATCCGAATAAACATTTCTTAAGGATTGTGATATCTTGTGCGCTATTTGATTTTAAGGCATATTCTCTAAAGCCATCCGTTAAACCATAAAATATACCTGCTTTTACAAAGCTAGAGCTATAAAAAACACTGTCCACTAAATTTCAGTATCAAATTAAGAATATCGCCTATCTATGTGACATAGATATATATTCATAAAATTTTAATACAAAGCATAATGATTTTAGATTTTTGTTTAACAGATAACGGAATAGGGCAACATCAAAGGATATTTTGGATGGCCTTTGGCCTTCTCTTGGCCGCAAATTTTGTAAGAGGGGCATTTGAGCAATTAATTTTAAGATAAAGCCTGAGAAGTCTCCAGCAAACATAGGCGGCGGCGAAAGACTTACCAACACCGCAGAAAGCTTGAATGACAAGACGATTAGAGCCGGTGGCTAGCCATTCTGCTAAGATATACTGTGACCATGTAGGCGGTGGTAGGCTTGGATGCTTCCAAACGAAGAATAGAAAGACTCTAAAATCTTCTTTTGGGTTGCGTAGTTTGTGCATATTCTATAATCCTCCTTGGGTTTAATGTTATAGGGAAGTAGACTAATGGGGATTTTTGGGATGAAAGCGGGTAAAGTTTTAGCCACGCTTGGGCTGTGCATGGCTTTATTCTGTGTGCCAGCGGGGGCTAATGAGAGACAAAGTCTAGACGAGCTAAAAAATTCTTTTACTTCTCTTCAAGATGAAATAAAGGCTCTCCACGATAAATTGAAAATCAAAGAAGACGCTAAAACCTGGTTTAAGTTCAATCAAACCACAAAAAAATTAGAGATCGTAAAACAACGATTTAGCCTTGCTTATTTCATAGACAAGGGTTGGAAACCATTCCAAGCTGCGGCTATTATTGGCAATTGCGTTGAAGAGAGCAATCTTAATCCTGCTGCAGAAAATGAGTATCCTGTCTTAAATGGTAGATATGCACGGTACATAGGAATTGCAGGCTGGAGCAAAAGCGCCTCCCAGCTTAAGGAATATGCCCGAAAAAAAAGGAAAGATTGGCGCGATTTTCAACTTCAATTAGATTTTCTTCAATACCAATTAGAGACGACGGCTCCGAGACAAGTGGCATGGTTAATGGGCGCAGAAAATGTGAAAGAGGCGAGCGAGGCTTTCTCAAGTTTTTTATGGGTTAATAGTACTGCGGAAAAAAAATGAAGCTTTCTCATAGTAGCTATGATGACCAAAACCGCTTACACCATTCGCAAGAAATTTTAAGCTTGTATAGCCAGGAAATGGCTGTCCCTTTTAAAACTACCGAATATTTACCGCCAGCAGAGAAACTCTTTCCCGCACCCTTTGGGGAAGTACGCGTACGTCACGTTATTTCGCCCGACTCACCTAGCTTCATGCCTCAACAAATTATTAATTTTACCCCCCCTCCTATGCACTTTTGGGAAAATGCTAAGGACGCGCTTATTCACGACAATATCCCAGCACATTATGCACATGGCGCTTGGCGCACTGTGCTATCCTATGATTGGCACGACCCTAATTTCAAATTTAAAGAAGGCGAGCTAGAGGAGTTAAAAAGCCGCTATCCCGAAGAGTATCACAGTCTCATTGCCTCCTCCACTTCCCAAAAGTGGTTAGACTATGCCTTAGACTATATAGACGCAGATCTTTACAGAAAAAGGCGCTATGAGGCTAGCGGTTGGGATGCAACGGCGGGTCATTTATTTGGAAGAACTTTAGCAGATGGGCTTCCTTTACTAATTATAATTTTTATAATACAACGTAAATATCGTTTTTTTTGCCTAAAGCAAAACCCTGGGTCCACTTCGCTTCCCACCCATAATGCGCTCTAGTTAGCTAACATACTTCTTAATGGGTGCACTCCATTTAAAAGAACAAAAACAAGAGTGATAAGGCATTAGGTTCCCCCTCCTGCTTAAATGTAGAAGATGCGGCTGATTTTGTGTAAGATTGCCTTACACCAGATCAATGTCTTGATGATTGGATCTTTAGTAAGGTATGGAAATGCATTCTAAAGCATCTTTAAACTGCTATACCGTTGGAAAACCTTCTCATCAGCGCATCTTAATTGATCTCATTGAATCGGCTTTAGCGAAAGAATATGGCTGTTCACAGTTCACGACGCAATAGCTTAAAAATATAGATGCCCCCCATTTCTTTTCCTTCTTGGACTTCATTGAGCCTATGAGGCATTTTTTTGCTTTGAAGATCATTATCCATTTTAGCCGCAGTGCCAAGCGCTAAAAAGGTTGATTTTGAGAAAATCCCACCCAAGAATTGGTTGTTGCAAAATATAATTTGGCAGTTGATCAATAATTATACCCACGCAATTGCTGCCCATGATTATCCCGCATGTACACTTGATTTACCGTGCTATACATTACGGATTGGTGACGCGTTTTTATTCAGACTATTTAGGACCTGCTTAAAGGTGGCGCACCCGACAGAATTCGAATCTGTGACCTCTGCCTTCGGAGGGCAGCGCTCTATCCAGCTGAGCTACGGGTGCTTATCCTTGGTCTTCTAGCCTATCTCTTAGCGTGCTTCAAGATAAAACCGTTTACTGATCCAAATTATTGTCATCTACTACAGGTACACATGGCTCTTTCTGGCCAAAGCACAATTGTTGATCAATATAATGATTCGCTAAATTTATCGCTTGCGCTACATTAAAATCTTCCTGCCTCAAGCTACCACGCAACCAAAGCCCATCAATAAGCGCTGCTAAACCAAGAGCCGCTCTCTGCGCTTCATCGCCCCGTAAAAGACGAAAAAATTGCCAATAAAGATTAGAGTAAAGGCGACGGTCATTAATCCGTTGCAGCCTTTGTAAATTAGGGTAGCGCATACTAGCTGCCCAAAAATCAAGCCAAGTCCGCATAGCATTTTGATTGGTTTGGCTTACATCAAAGTTACCCCGCACAATTGCTTTTAATTGAGAGATAGCGTCAGGGGGAGCTTGATGGCGAGCTGCTCGCACTGCTTGCTGGAGATCACATAGAATTTTACGCATTGTGGCGTGTAAAATCCCTTGTTTGTCACCAAAATAATGACTGACAAGACCCGTGGATAAGCCCGCCTTTTTGGCAATATCGGAAAGGGTTATAGCATTTAGCCCCGTTTCACCTATAGTAAAATAAGCGGCGTTAACAAGGTGCGCTTTGCGTTCAGTCACTATCTTCTTCTTCATGAGCTCTCCATAATATTGATTGAACAATCAATCAATATATAAAAAATATATAATATATAAAATCGGCTTGCATAATAAAAAACTTCAACTAATAATGACGAACCCAATCAACATAAGAATTAATACCCCATGTTAGAGACAAAAAATTATAAAAATACATCAAAAACCCTAATTAACAAGCCAGTTTTTATTGGTTCATCTGCCCTTATTTTATTTGTAGGGCTTATTCTTGTTTTTTATCCCACAGCAAGTGAAGCTTGGATGGCTCGCGCCCAGCTGTGGGTGGCCGCTGCCTTTGGTTGGTATTACGTCCTGATCATGGCATTTTCTCTCGTCATTGCTTTATGGCTAGCTTTTTCTCGATTTGGCAAGCTAAAATTAGGTGCGCCTAACGAAGATCCAGAATTTTCTTACCACTCTTGGTTGGCTATGCTTTTCTCGGCAGGCATTGGCATTGCACTTGTCTATTATGGTGCTTATGAGCCGCTAGCTCATTTTTTAACACCACCTGAGGGTCAAGGTGGTGATATCAATGCAGCGCGCCATGCTATGGTTATCACCTTTTTGCACTGGGGGGTGCACGGTTGGTCGCTTTATGCCTTAATCGCAACAACTTTTGCTTGGTTTGCTTATCGCCGTGGTCACCCTTTAGCTTTGCGATCAGCTCTCTATCCTCTTTTTGGCCAGCGAATAGATAGCATCCTTGGGCATCTAGTCGATAGTTTCGGGATTTTAGTCACTATTATTTCCATGGTTACTAACTTAGGCATCGGAGCTCTTTTAATTAATTCAGGGCTTTCTTATCTTTTTGATATTCCTCAAAGCACACCTGTTTTAATTGCGATTATTGTAGTGATGATGGTTGCTGCCACCATCGCGACCGTTATTGGTATTGATCGAGGCATAGCCCTTTTATCCAATGTCAATGTTTTATTTTTATGTATTTTATTGCTTGTTGTATTTTTAGCAGGACCAAGCCTAACTATATTGGATGGCCTTGTGCAAAATACAGGAGATTATATATCTTCAATTATAAAAAGTAGTTTTAATCTTTATTTATTCTCTTCTAATAGTCAGTGGCTGGCTTCTTGGACTTTGTTTTATTGGGCATGGTGGATCGCTTGGGCGCCCTTTGTTGGA